>CADCVQ010000063.1 GCA_902806175.1 uncultured Solirubrobacteraceae bacterium | reverse complement strand
CGCCGGCGGCGCCGCCGAGCCCGAGCAGCTTGAGCGCCGCCGCGATCGGCCCCGGCGCGCCCGGCGCCATCGCGGCCAGCCCGCTGCGCACGCCGCGCAGCTGCGCACGGTAGTCGGTGCAGCCGGCGCAGTCGCGCAGGTGGCGTCGCGAGCGCCCGCTCGCGCGCACGCCGCGATCAAACGAGCCCGTCAGGTCGGCGCGGATGTCGGCGCACGCGGTATCGCGCGCCTCGACAGCCTCGACGAGCCCGATCCGGGCGCGCACGAGCAGCGACTTCACCGCCTGCAGCGACACGCCGAGCGCCTCGCTGAGCTCCGCGTAGCTCATGCCGTCCATCTCGCGCATGAGCAGCGCCGAGCGCTGCTGGTCGGGCAGGCGGCGCACGTCGGCGATCAGCTGGCGCAGGTCCTCGCGACGCTCGGACTCCGTGATCGGGTCGTGCAGCGGCTTGCGGGAGGTCTCGAAGAGGTCGACCTCCGGCGGGATCGGCCTGCGCAGGTGGTCGATGCAGCGGTTGTGCGCGACGCGATACAGCCAGGCGCGCAGCGACACCGGGCGGTCGCTGCCGCGCAGCGACGAGTAGGCGCGCAGGAAGACGTCCTGCAGGGCATCCTCGGCGTCCTGGCGCGAGCCGCCGAGCATCTGGCGGGCGTACGCGAAGAGCCGCTGGCGATAGCGATCGTGGATGACGTTGAACGCCGCGTCGTTGCCCGCGCGGAAGAGCGCCACCAGCTGCTCGTCCGATCGCAGCCGCAGAAGCGACGCCGTGACCGAGATCCGGTTGATTGCGGCGGGTGCTCTGAGCGCTCCGGCCTCCATCGGTACCCGCTGACTGTAACTGTCCGGCAGGCCGGAAGTTGTGCGCCTCGGCGCGTATGGCTAGAGGTCTCCGTGCGTACGCAGTGACGCAGCCGCCACGACGAGCGCGATCCCGGCCGCCTCGACCAGCCCCGGCACCTGCCCCAGCACGATCGCGCCGATCACGGCGGCGGTCGCCGGCAGCAGCGCGAGCAGCAGCGCAAAGCGCGCCCGCGGCAGCCGCCGCATCGCGATCTGCTCCAGGCCGTAGGGCACGACGCTCGATGCCACGCCGACCGCCAGGCACGCCGCCAGCAGGATCGGATCGATCAGCGCCGGCACGGCGCTCACGACGAGCGCGGGCGCCAGTGTTGCGGCGCCGATCGCCATCGCGAGCGCGAGGCCGTCCTGCGGGCGGATCTCGCGATCGGCGGCGACGCGGTGGCCGAGCACGATGTACGCCGCCCAGAAGACGCCGGCGCCCGCGGCCAGGGCGAACCCGCCGGGGCTGCCGCTCAGGTGCACGTCGGCGAGCGCGAGCACGCCGGTGACGCCGAGCGCCAGCGCGGCGACGTCGCGCCGCGTGCGCGAGCCCAGCGCGGCCACGAAGATCGGGCCGCAGAACTCGATCGCGACCGTCGTCCCGAGCGGCAGCCGGTCGATCGCCAGGTAGAAGCAGAGGTTCATCAGCGCAAGGGCGATGCCGAAGGCCGCGACGAGTTGCAGGCGCGCGCGCGTCCAGCGCGTGCGCCACGGGCGCCGCCACGCGACGAGCACCGCCGCGGCAGCGACGACCCGCAGCCAGGCGACCCCCGCCGCCGGCACCGACGCGAACAGCAGCACGGCGAGCGCCGCCCCGACGTACTGCGAGATCGCGCCGAGGACGAACAGCGCCTGCGGGGGCAGCCGGTCCAGCGGAGCGGCGGCGGGCGGCGCGGCGCGGAGCACCGTCGCAGCGTAGGCCTCCGTCCTGCACATCATCTCCACACGATCCGCAACGCATCCGGACTGCCGCGGCCTAGCATGCGCCTCGTGGAGGCAGCCCCGACCGCGACGATCGTCATCGTGGAAGACGAAGCGGCGATCGCCGACGCGCTCGCCGCGCGCCTGCGCGCCGAGGGATTCGTCGTCGAGATCGCGTCCGACGGCCTGCGTGGCGTCGAGCTGTGCGAGCGCATCGCTCCCGACCTCGTCGTGCTCGACGTCATGCTGCCCGGCATCGACGGGCACGAGGTCTGCCGCCGCATTCAGCGCGACCGCGCGGTGCCCGTCCTGATGCTCACGGCGCTCGACGGCGAGACCGACCTGCTCGTCGGTCTGGGCATCGGCGCCGACGACTACATGACCAAGCCGTTCAGCCAGCGCGAGTTCGTCGCCCGCGTGCGCGCGCTCTTGCGCCGTTCGCAGCGCTCGGTCGAGCCGGCCAGCAAGCAGATCACGGCAGGGCCGGTCACGATCGATCCCGAACGCCGCGAGGTGCGCCGTGACGGCCGGCTCGCGCACCTCACGCCAACGGAGTTCGACCTCGTGCACCGGCTTGCGTTGCGGCCCGGCGTCGTCTTCACCCGCGAGCAGCTGCTCGAGGAGGTGTGGGGCTACGCCGATGGCAGCGCGGGTGCGCGTACGGTCGACTCGCACGTTGCGGCGGTTCGCCGCAAGCTCGGCGCCGACGTCCTGCGCACGGTGCAGGGCATCGGCTACGCCTTCGGCACCCCGGGCCAGGCGTCGACGCCATGAGGCCGCTGCAGTCGCTCGGCTCGCTGAAGCTCAAGCTCGGGATCGTCATCGTGGCGGCGGTCTGGATCACCGCGGCGGCGACGATCGCAGCCGTGCGCTGGCTCGGGCTGCCGTCGATCGTCGGCGCCGCCGCCGGGGTCACGTTCGCGCTGGCCTGCGTGCAGCTGCTCGCGCGCGGGACGACGAAGCCGCTGCGCGAGATGGCCGCCGTCGCCTCTGCGATGGCGCGCGGCGAGCACGGGCGCCAGGTCGCGGTGACCTCCAACGACGAGGTCGGCGAGCTCGCCAAGGCGTTCAACCGCATGACGGCCGAGCTTGCCGAGACCGACCGACTGCGGCGCGACCTCGTCGCCAACGTCTCACATGAGCTGCGCACGCCGCTGGGCGCATTGCAGGCGGTTCTCGAGAACGTCGTCGACGGCGTCAGCGAGCCCGATCCCGAGACGCTGCGCACGATGCTCGCGCAGACGCGCCGCCTCGGCCGCCTCGTGTCGCAGCTGCTCGACCTCTCGCGCCTGGAGGCCGGCGAGCAGCCGTTCGACATCCGCCCGTTCGCGCCGCGCGACATCCTCGAGAGCGCCGCGCGCGAGGCGCGTCTGCACGCGCCGGAGGACGTCGTGTTCTCGATCGACGCGCCCGCGGCGCTGCAGGCAGACGGCGATCCCGAGCGCATCCACCAGGTCGTCATGAACCTCGTCGAGAACGCGGTGCGCTACTCGCCGCGCCCGGGCCACGTGAAGTTGCGCGCCGCCTCGGGCGCCGACCACACCGTCGTGCTCGAGGTCGACGACGAGGGGCCGGGGATCGCGGGCGAGGACCTCGAGCGCGTCTTCGAGCGCTTTCACCGCGGCGACGGGCACCGCGGCTCCGACGGCGGCGGAGCCGGGCTCGGGCTTGCGATCGCGCGCTGGATCGTCGATCTGCACGGCGGCACGATCCGCGCCGAGCGGCGCGAGCCGCACGGCAGCCACATGGTCGTCACGCTGCCGCAGGCGCGCGCCTGAGCGGGCCGCGGGCGAGCGGGACGCGCTTCGCGACGGATTTGCCGCAGCCAACCGCGGCCGGGCGCAAGCGCGTGCCGCGCTCGCCGCCGCCGCGCCGTAGCCTGATCGCCATGAGGGGCGGGCTCGTGGCTGCTGTAGCCGTCGTTGCGCTATCGGCCGCCGGCTGCGGGGAGCAGCGCGACGACGTCGCTCGCACGGTCCCCGAGCCCGTCGGTCCGGCGCCGACGACCGACGTGCGCACGGCGGCAACGGCCGAGGTCTCGCTCGTCGAATACGCGCTCGACGTGCGCGACCCGCGCGTGGCGAAGGCCGGCCTGATCGCGTTTGCGGCAACCAACGACGGGCTCGTGCTGCACGCGCTGGCCGTCGACGGACCGGCCGGCACCGCGCGCACGCCGGCGCTGCGACTCGGCGAGCGCGGGGTGTTCACCGTGCGGCTGCCGCCCGGTAGGTACAAGTGGTACTGCCCGATCGCCGACCACGAGCAGCGCGGGATGGTCGGCCGCGTGCGCGTCGCCGAGTAGTCGCTGCGCTCCCGCGGCGCGGCTAGCCGATCGCGTGCTCGACGGCCCAGCGCGTGAGTTCGGAGCGGCGTCGTAGGCCCGTCTTCTCACGGATCCGCGTGAGGTGGTTCTGCACCGTGCGGGGGGAGATGAAGAGCTCCTTGCCGATCTCGTTGTCGGTCTTGCCCTGGACGACGAGCCGCAGGACGTCGAGCTCGCGGCCCTGCAGCGGGCGCACCTGCGACTGCTCTCCGCGGGCGGAGCTCGAGAACTCCTTGAGCAGGTGGCTTGCGAGCGACGGCGTGATGACCGAGCCGCCGCCGTGCGCGGTGATGACCGCCTGGCGCAGCTCCTCGCCGGTGCTGCGCTTGGAGAGATAGCCGGCGGCGCCGGCGGCGACCGCATCCAGCAGCGTGTTGGCCTGCTCGCTTGCCGTCATGACGATGACGCGGATCTGCGGGCGGCTCGTGCGCAGCTTGTCGAGCACGGCGAGCCCGCCGAGATCGGGCATTCGCAGGTCGAGGATCATGACGTCGGGCTCGAGCTTCTCCGCGAGCTCGAGGGCGGCATTGCCGTTTTCGGCCTGCGCGATGACCTCGATGCCGGGATCTGAGTTGAGGGCGCGTACCACGCCCTCGCGCACGAGCGGGAAGTCGTCGGCGACAACCACGCGAATCTTCATGTCGGGTTCAGGCTCCTTGCCGTGGCGTGACAAGCGTGACTTGGGTGCCCCCGCCGGGTGCGCCCTCGAGTGAGGCATACCCGCCGACGCGCTTCATGCGGCCGACGATGCTGCCCTTGACCCCGAGCCCATCGCCGTTCTCCGCGCGCTCGGGGTCGATGCCGACGCCGTCGTCGGTGACCGTCACCGCGGTCCGGCCGTCGCTGTCGCACTGCACCCGCACGATCACGTGCGAGGCATTGGCGTGCTTGCGTGCATTCGTGACGGCTTCGCGCACGGCGCCTGCCAGCGCCTCGACCTGCTCGCTCGTCGGCGGCGTCCCGATCTCGCCGACGACGAGCTCCACGCGCGGGTCCAGCGAGCGCGCCTGCTCGGTGATGAGCTCGAGCTCGGGCAGCAGCTCCGCGGCGGTCGGGGCGTCCAGCGAATCCACCCAGCGCTGCAGGTCGCGTGCGGCGCCGCCGGCGAGGCGCGCGATCTTCGCCGCCGATAGACCGGTGCCGAAGCCGTCGCCCGCGACGAACTCGAGGATCTGCAGCGCGGTGTCGTGCAGGTGGCCGCGAACCCACTCGCGTTCCTCGGCGCACGCGGGGTCCTCGACGCGGGCCGGACCGAAGAGCGCGCCGGCGTCGTCGAAGCCCTCGAGCTCGGCGCGCAGACGGCGCGAGCGGCGGTCGGCGACGGCGAGCAGGTCGGCGGGGGAGGCAGCGGGATCGACGAGCTCCTCCAGCCCCGGGATGATGTCCGCCCGCACGTGCTCGAGCAGGCGTTCGCGCTCGCGTGCGCGTTCGCTGCCCCTGCCGTCCTGGGGCGGCTGCACCACCCCGCAAGTGTTCGCGTACGCCGCCTGCGCCCGCCCTGGCTGTACCGGACTCATCACGCCCCTGGCCGCTCGATCCGAGACCTTCATTGGTCTGCAGAAAAACAGTGCTTCTGGGTGCAACCTTACGCAAGTGAGGCTGCGGAGGTCAACCCTAGTCTCGGCGTTCCAGCGCGGCGGCCAGCGCCTGGGGTACCCCAGGAACAGGCGCGATTTGCAGGGGTTCTTCAACTCGGATGCGCGGTGCGCGATCACGCAGCTCAACGCGCCAGATGCGTCTGCGCGATGCTGCAGGTTCTGTACAACGTCGGGCGCAGCCTTGGACTTTCCTCATACGTCGTATCCCGGCTCGCCGGGCAGCAGGACCCGAGCGTTCTCGCCTTCGCGCACCACGCGCGGCAGGACCGGTTGCACGACGAGCGCGGCGGCATGCTCGAGCAGCGCGGCAACGGTCGCGAACGCCCGCAGGCCCTCGAGCAGCTTGAGCGTCGGGAACACGAGCGCGAGCTCGCCGTCCGTGTACGCGGCGACTGCTGCGCGAGCTGTCGTCCAGCGCAGGTCGATGCACTCCTGGCCGTCGATGCGCGGCCGGGCGCCGTACGGAGCGCGGGCGACGAAGAACTGCGTGTCAAACCGCGTCTGGATCGCCTCGGGGGTGATCCAGCGGCTGTAGAGCACGAGCCCCGCGGGGTCGAGATCCGCGATGCCGGCCTCCTCGGCGAGCTCGCGCACAGCCGTCAGACGATGCTCCTCGCCCGGATCGACCGCTCCGCCGGGGAAGACCCAGAAGCCGCCCATGAAGCGCTGCTGCGGGTTGCGCTGGACGAGCAGCAGCTCGAGGCCTGCCGGGCCGTCGCGCGCGAGGATCAGCGAGGCCGACTGGCGTGGCTGCGACGGTGGTCCGTCGCGTCGGGGGTTGCCGGCCGGCGGCGGGCGCTGCACGGCGCGAACGTATCGCTTCGAGCTATCGCCTACCCTCCAGCGCATGACGACCGAGACCGCCACCACCCGCTGGATCTGCGAGTCCTGCGGCTTCATCTACGACCCTGAAGAGGGCGATCCCGACGGCGGCATCCCGCCCGGCACGGCGTTCGCGGACATCCCCGACACGTGGTTCTGTCCCGTCTGCGGCGCACGCAAGAAGGACTTCACGCGCTACGAGGACTGATCCGTGCCGGCCCACGAGCCGCCGCACGAGCACAGGCCGCAGGTGCGGGTCTCCGACGAGGATCGCGAGCGCACGGTGGCCGCGCTACGCGACGGCGCGGCGGAAGGCCGGCTGACGTTCGACGAGCTCGCCCAGCGCGCCGAGCTCGCCTACACGGCGATCTCGCGCGCCGAGCTCGAGCGGCTCGTCGCGGATCTCCCCGTCGCGCCCGCCGAGGTCGCGCTCGAGCGCCCGGAGCGCAAGCGCCGGCGCTGGAATATCGCCGTGATGGGCGCCAGTCAGCGCCGCGGGCGCTGGCGGCCCGCGCCGGACCTCGTCGCCGTCGCCGTCATGGGCGGCGTCGAGCTCGACCTGCGCGACGCGCTCATCGAGGACGAGGACATCGTCATCACCGCCGTCGCGGCGATGGGCGGGATCGAGATCATCGTCCCCGAGGGGATCGAGGTCGACGTCGGCGGCTTCGCATTCATGGGCGGCCACGAGTACCGCCCCGGCAGCGAGCCGATCCGGCCCGGGACGCCGATGGTCCGCGTCCGCGGCTACGCGCTGATGGGCGGTCTGGAGGTGCGCGTCAAGCGCTCGCGCACCGGACCGGCACCGAGCGCCGGCGAGCTGGCGCAACGGGAATGAGCAGCCCAGAATGTCTGGGTAGCGGCGGCACCGGCCGATAGGCTCGTCCGCGATGGACGAGGGCCTGAGGATCGGAGTGGCGGCACAAGCGCTCGGCGTGAGCGTCGACACCCTGCGCCGCTGGGAGCGCGACGGCCGGATCACGTTCGAGCGCCGCGGCAACACGCGCGTGCTCGCCCCGGAGGAGCTCGCCCGCGTCCTGCGCGAGCGCGGCACGAACTCGCGCTCGAGCGCGCGCAACCGGATGGCCGGCGTCGTCGTCGACGTCAAGCGCGATGGTGTGATGGCGCAGATCGACCTCGCCTGCGGGCCGTTTCGGATCGTCTCGCTCATGTCGCGCGAGGCCGCCGATGACCTCGACCTCAAGCCGGGGCAGGCGGCGACGGCCGTGGTGAAGTCGCCGATGGTCATCATCGAGCGCGCCTAGACTTACCTGCGTGGGCCTGATCAAGAAGGCGAGTCGCCGGACCCTGCGCCGCCGTTACGAGGCGGCCGCCGAAGCCGGCGACGCCGACGCGATGCTGTTTCTCGGGACCGTCACCGCCAACGACGACGCAGCCGTCTCGCGCGAGTGGTTCCGGCGTGCCGCCGAGGGCGGCAACCCGCACGCGATGTACATCGTCGGGCTCTACCTCGAGCCGCATGACCGCGTCGCCTCGCGCAGCTGGCTGGAGCGCGCGGCCGACCGCCAGCACGTCGACGCGATGATCAAGCTCGGCGTGCTCGACCAGGCGACCGATCCGGCCGCCGCCCGCCGGCGCTACGAGCAGGCGGCCGCACGTCGCAGCGCGATCGCGATGTTCAACCTCGGTTTGATGCACGAGCCCACCGACCGCGCGACGGCGATCGACTGGTACGAGCAGGCCGTCGAGGCGGGCGACGCCGACGCGATGTTCAACCTCGCAAAGCTCGTCGAGGCGACCGAGCCCGCGCGCGCCCGGGCGCTGCTCGAGCAGGCGGCCGCCGGCGGCCAGTCCGAGGCCCGCGAGCGTCTCGCGTCGGCGCAGTAGTACACGCGGCCCGCAGAACGTGCGGACGCGTGTACTTGTCACGCGGCCGCGGCCAGCAGCACCGGCCGCGCCGTCGCCTCCGCCACCGATGCGGCGGTGATCTGGACGAGGTGGCAGATCTCGTCGGCGCTCATCGCCAGCGGCGGCATGAGCACGACGACGTCGCCGAGCGGGCGGATCACCGCGCCGCGCCGGCGCGCGGCGAGCGTCACCTGGTGGCCCATGCGCGCCTCGAGCGGGAACTCGTGCAGCTCGATGCCGACCATCAGCCCACGGCGGCGGATCTCGCGCACGCCCGCCAGCGGCGCCACGAGCTCGTCGAGCAACTCGTGCAGCAGCGCGATCTTCGGCGCAACGGCCTCGAGCGTGCGCTCCTGCTCGAAGACGTCGAGCGTCGCCAGCGCGGCGGCGCACGCCAGCGGGTTGCCGGTGTACGTGTGGCCGTGAAAGAACGTCTTCAGATCCTCGTGCTCGCCGAGAAACGCCTCGTAGATGCGCTCGGTCGCAAGCGTCGCGGCGAGCGGCATGTAGCCCCCGGTGAGCCCCTTGGCGACGCACATGAGGTCCGGCGCGACGCCCTCCTGCTCGCACGCGAACATCGTGCCCGTGCGTCCGAAGCCGGTCGCGACCTCGTCGCAGATGAGCAGCACGTCGTGCTCGTCGCACAGCGCGCGGACGTCGCGCAGGTAGCCGTCGGGGTGCGTGAGGATTCCGGCGGCACCCTGCACGAGCGGCTCGACGATGACCGCCGCCACGCGCTCGCCTTGCTCGCGCAGCAGCGCGGCGATCGCGTCGATGTCGCCGGGCTCGGCCTGCCACGCGTCGAACAGCAGCGGCCCGAAGCACGCGTGGAAGAGGTCGATCCCGCCGACCGAGACCGAACCGATCGTGTCGCCGTGGTAGGCGTCACGCAGGCAGATGAAGCCGTCGCGCTCGGGCATGTCGCGATGGCGCCAGTACTGGAAGGCCATCTTCAGGGCGACCTCGGCGGCCGTCGAGCCGTTGTCGGAGTAGAAGACGCGCTGCAATCCGTCCGGGGCCAGCTCGACGAGCCGCTCGGCGAGCTCGATCGCGCCGGGGTGTGACAGGCCGAGCATCGTCGTGTGCGCCACACGGTCGAGCTGGTCGCGCACGGCGCGGTCGATCGCAGGGTGGCCGTGGCCGTGGACGTTGCACCACAACGACGAGACGCCGTCGAGATAGCCGTTGCCGCCGGTGTCGTAGAGCGTGCATCCCTGGGCGCGCTCGATGATCAGCGGCTCCTCCTCGCACCAGCCCTGCTGCTGCGTGAACGGGTGCCAGAGCGCCCGTTTGTCCTGTCCTGCGAGCTCGCGCGTCGTCATGGCAAGTGACCCTAGGCAGCCATCCGGACGAATACGCTCGCAGAGATGCGCCGCCTGCCCGAGCCACCGCTCAGCCTGATCGTCTTCGTCGTCGGCGTCGCGATCCTCGGCGCGGAGATCGCCGCCGCGCGGCTGCTCGCGCCGTACTTCGGCGCGTCGACGATCGTGTGGGCCAACACGATCGGGATCGTGCTCGTCGCGCTGTCGGTCGGCTACTGGTACGGCGGCCGCCTCGCCGACCGCAACCCGACACGCGACGGCCTGTACAGGATCGTGCTGCTGTCGGGGCTGCTGCTCGCCGCCGTGCCGTTCGTCGCCGACCCGTTCCTCGGCGTCGCCATCGACGCGCTGGACTCGATCTCGGCGGGCGCGTTCGTCGGGTCGCTGCTCGGCGTGACGGTGCTCGTCGCGACGCCGGTGCTCGTCTCGGGCGCGGTCGCCCCGTACGCGCTGCGCCTGGCCGTGGCCGACGTGGCGCAGGCGGGGACGATCTCGGGGCGCCTGTACGCGATCTCGACCGTCGGGTCGCTATTGGGAACGTTCTCCTCGGCGCTGCTGTTCATCCCGCTGATCGGCACGCGCCGCACGTTCATCGTCTTCGGCCTGGCGCTCGTGCTGATCGCGGTCTACGGCCTGGCCAAGCGGCGACTGCTGCTCGCGCCCGCGCTGCTGGCCGTCCTGCTCGTGCTGCCGCTCGGCACGGTCAAGGGGGAGACGGAGGCGGGCGCGCGCGTCATCCACGAGACCGACACGGAGTACCAGTACGCGCGTGTCGTGCAGGACGCCGACGGCACCCGCACGCTCGAGCTCAACGAGGGCCAGGCCGTGCACTCGCTGCGGCGGCCGGACTCCTACCTCAGCGACAACGTCTGGGACGAATACATGATCGTCCCCTTCGCCGCCCAGGACCGCCCGCCGCGGCGGATCGCGATCCTCGGCAACGCGGCCGGGACGACCGCGCGCGCCTACGGCCATTTCTTCCCGCAGACGCAGATCGACGGCGTCGAGATCGACGGCGAGCTGAGCGACATCGGGCGGCGCTTCTTCGACATGCGCGCTCCCGGGCTGCGCACGCACACCGCCGACGCGCGGCCGTATCTGCGTCGCACGAAGCAGCGCTACGACGCGATCTTCGTCGATGCCTACCGCCAGCCCTACATCCCGTTCTACCTGGCGACGAAGGAGTTCTTCGAGCTCGCGCGCGACCGCCTGCGCCCGGGCGGCGTCGTCGTCGTCAACGCCGGCCACCCGGAGGGCTCCGAGGATCTCGAGCAGGTGCTCGGCGCGACGCTCGCGGCGGTCTTCCCGACGGTCCTGCGCGACCCGTCGCAGCCGGTCAACACGCTGCTGCTGGGGACGATGGGCGACGCGTCCGCGCAGCGCCTGCGCCGCAACGCGGCGACGCTGCCCGCCGAGCTGCAGCCGCTCGCGCTCGAGGCCGCCGGCCGGGTGGAGCCACGCCTGCCGGGCGGGCGCGTCTACACCGACGACGTCGCGCCGGTGGAGTGGCTGATCGACTCCTCGATCGTGTCTTTTGCGGCGGGTGAGGACGGGTAGCGACGCCAGACGCCGTGGGGAGCGGACGGCCACGGCTGACTGGCGTCGGGGGCACGTCGCTGGGTCGAGGATCATCCGCCCGCGGTCACCGCTTGCAGCGCTCCCAGCGATTCGCGGATGACGTCAGGCAGGTCTCGCTGGTCCGCCGCGGCGACCCAGCGTTCGAACGCGTTGCGGAAGATTGCGACGGTCGTGTCGGCGGCGATGCTCGCCGCGGGTTCGGCGACGCCGCGCTCGCGCAGGGTGTCGGCGAGGGCGGCGGCGACCGAGCGAGCTTGACGAGCTCGCGTTCCTGGAGCTCGGCGTTGGCCGCGATGACGAGCTGGCGGCGCCGGGCGAACTCGCGGCGATCGCGGAAGCTGGCGCCAACCGCTTCGAGCGTCAGCCCGATCGCCTCCAGCGGCGCCGCGGAGGCGGGCGTGCCGGCGAGGCTGTCCACGAAGAGTTGCTTGAAGTCGTCTCCGCCGCCACCTGGAGGTCTCTCATGCGCGTACTGATCACCGGCGCCACCGGCTGGATCGGCTCCGCCGTCGTTCCCGAGCTCATCGATGCGAGCCACGAGGTCGTCGGGCTCGCCCGCTCCGATGCCTCGGCCACCGCCCTCGCCACCGCCGGCGCCGAGGCGCTTCGCGGTTCTCTCGACGACCTCGACGAGCTGCGCCGCGCCGCCGCGGCATCCGATGGCGTCATCCACCTCGCCTTCAACACGAGGAGGCGTTCTCCGGTGACTTCCCGGCCGCTACCGCAGCCGACCGCCGCGCGATCGAGACGCTCGCGTGCGCTCGTCGAGCGTGCGGCTGTCGCCGACCGTCCACGGCGACGGCGACCACGGCTTCGTCGCGACCCTCGTCGCCATCGCGCGCGACAAGGGGATCTCCGGCGGCGTCGGCGAGGGGCAGAACCACTGGCCCGCGGTGCACCGCCGCGACGCCGCGCGCCTGTTTCGCCTGGCGCTGGAGGCGGCCTCGGCAGGATCGGTGCTGCACGGCGTCGCCGACGAGGGCGTACCGGTGCGCGCGATCGCCGAGGTCATCGGCCGCCACCTCGACGTGCCGGTGACGTCGATCGCCCCCGCGGAAGCGAGCGAGCACTTCGGCTGGCTGGCGGGCTTCGTCGCGCTCGACGTCCGCGCCTCGAACGCGCTGACCCGCGAGCGCGTGGGATGGCAGCCCACGCACCCGGGGCTGATCGACGACCTCGAGCACGGCCACTACTTCCACCCGTTGGCCGCCTGAGCGACTTGGGCTGCGGGACGCGGTGACCGCCGCGCACGAGCCGCGCTGCTTGCGCTCGAGCAAGAGCTCGACGCTCATCGTCGCGTACGGGCGCCGGTGTCCGGGTCGGCTCGGGCGCTTACCCGCCCAGCGTGTTGCGCCGCCGGCGGGTGCGCGACCCGCGCCCGCGGCGACCGGGCGCGTCATGCCGTCGGCAGCTCGACGCCGGTCAGCGCGGCGAGCGTCGCGCCGAGCGTGTCCTGGGGCGCCGGGTCGGCGGTCGCCGGGTGCGCGTCGATCGGCCGCTGGTGGGAGTACATGGCGCCGGGCGCCGGGCCCTCACGACGGTCGTGGCGAGTACGTGTTCTGTGCGCAGCGCTGCGTAGACGCCGCGACACCGGCGCAACGTGGTCGCGGGCGAGGTTCCTGGCGCGCGGGGCGCTGCATAGGCGCCATGACCGGCGACGGCGGCCGAGCGCGACCCGGCTTGCCGGCCCTGCGAAGCGTGCCCGCGACTCCTCACGCGTGCACCGCCGGCGTGATCGACACGCCGGAACCCTGCGCCAGCGTCACGTGCGAAGGCTCGGCGCCCGCCAGAAATGCCCACTGCGCCCCGTACAGCGCGCCGAAGTCGACGTCGACGTCCAAAGAACGAACCGCGTGCAGCGCCCACACCGGATGGTCGACCTCGTAGGAGCGCGCGCTGCCGTCGCGGGCGCGGCCGACGCCGAGGTCGTGGTGGGTGAGCCAGTACGCCGCGGAGTCCTCGGCGGGGACGATCGGCTCGGGATCAGCCCATGCCTCCAGCCGGTTGCGCAGGTCGCGACCGAAGCTGTGGCGCACGCCGACGAGGCCGTCGTCGCGCGTGAGCACCTCGTCGCGCATGCGGATCGTCCTGTAGGGCTCGTTGTAGGTCAGCTTCGCGACGACGGCGATCGCCGGGCGCGAGACGAACTCGCGGATGAACACGACGGCGCGCCGGCCGTGCAGGCGCACGTAGAAGCGCAGGTTGATCTCGCCGAAGTTCACGTGCAGCGGAATCGGCACGCCGCGCAACCGCGTGCGCCGGAAGTGAAACGCGACGATGCTGACGCGCGGCGACCCCTCCAGCGTGTCGATCTGCGCGCCCCGCGGCAGGTGCGGCTCGAGCAGCTCGTGGCTGGCGGCATACGTCACGCCGAGCACGTAGAGCCACTCCGCCGTGAGAAATGCGGGCGTTCGTCTCACCATCCGCCGATCCAACCGTCCAAGGGCAGCGTGGCGCCCGCTCGCGCGAGGTTCTCGACCGCCGGGGAAGCCGGCGGCAGGATCGCGACCTCGACGGCTCCCAGGCGCTCGATCGTCTCGCGGTTGGAGCGCTCCACGACGCTCGGCTCGTCGGGCCACGGCGTCAGCACCACCGCGCGCACCCGCAGGTCCGCGGCGCGCGCGGCCTCGATCGTCAGCAGCGCGTGGTTGATCGTCCCCAGGCCCGGGCGGGCTGCGATCACGAGCGGCAGGCCGAGCGCGACGGCGAGGTCGCGCACGTCGAAGTCGCCGAACGGCACGAGCAGCCCGCCGACGCCCTCGGCGATCAGCACGTCGGCGTGCGCAGCCGTGGCGCGCGCCGCGCGCACGAGCACGTCGAGCGACAGCATCCGCTCCGCGAGCTCGGCCGCGAGGTGCGGCGAGACCGCTGGTCCGAATGTCGCGGTCGTCACGTCCTGAGGATCCCCCGCGACTGCGCGCGCCAGCAGCTCGTGGTCCGCGGGCCAGCCGGCGCCGTCAGCGGCCTCGTCGACGCCGGTCACGACCGGCTTCCACACCGCAACCCGCTCGCCGCGCGCGTGCAGCGCGGCGGCGATGGCGGCTGCCACCACCGTCTTGCCGGCGCCCGTGTCGGTGCCGGTGACGAAGAGTCCGCGCACGCGCCGACGCTACGCCGCGTCGGCGTGGCGCGGCGGCGGCGCGCTCGCCAGCGGCGCTCCGGGCCGCGCGTGCTCCTGCGCGACCGCGACCGGCATCGCCGTCGCCGGCCGAAAACCCGCCTGCAGTGCCGCGTGCCCGAGCACCCGCGCCGCCTCGCGCAGCTCCTCCTTCGTGTGTGTCGCCATCACCGCCAGGCGCAGCCGCGAGGTTCCGGGCGGGACCGTCGGCGGCCGGATCGCCTGCGCGAACACGCCGCGCTCCAGCGCGGCCTCGCAGACGCGCATCGCCGTCGAGGCGTCGCCGACGATGATCGGCACGATCTGCGTCGAGGAGCCGGCGACGTCAAAGCCCTCGCGCGCGAGCTCGGCTCGCAGCACCGAAGCGTTGGCCTGCAGGCGCTCGACGCGCCGCGGCTGCTCCTCGAGCAGCTCGAGCGCCGCGAGCGCGCCCGCGACCGCCGGCGGCGGCGGCGCCGTCGAGAAGATCAGCGAGCGCGCGCTGTTGACCAGCAGAGCGGCGACGTCCTCGGCGCAGGCAACGTACGCGCCATAGGAACCAAGCGCCTTGCCGAGCGTGCCGACGACGGCGCCGATCACGCCCTCGAGGCTCGCATCGGCAACCGCGCCGCGGCCGCCCGGCCCCAGGCAGCCCGTGCCGTGCGCCTCGTCGACGACGAGGCGCACGCCGAAGCGCCGCGCGAGGTCGGCGATCTCCTCCAGCGGCGCGACGTCGCCGTCCATCGAGAAGACCGACTCGGTGACGATCAGCGACCCGCGTCCCGCGGCCTGCTTCAGGCCCCACGCGAGGTGCTCGACGTCGTTGTGGCGGTAGATGAACGTGTCCGCGCGCGACAGCCGGCAGCCGTCGATGATCGACGCGTGGTTGAGCTCGTCGGAGAAGACGACCTCGCCTGCGCCCGACAGCGCGCCGACGACGCCGAGGTTCGCGAGGTAGCCCGAGCCGAAGAGCAGCGCCGTCTGGGTTCCCTTGAAGGCGGCAAGCCGCTTCTCGAGGCGCCCGTGGATCGTCATCGTGCCGCTGACCAGGCGCGATGAGCCGGCGCCGACGCCCCAGCGCAGCGCCGCTTCGGCGGCCGCCTGCTGCACCTTCTCGTGATCGGCGAATCCGAGGTAGTTGTTGGAGCACAGCAGCAGGACGGGCTGGCCGTCGAGCACGACGTTCGGTCCCTGCGGGCCGCTGACGAGGCGGGTACGGCGGTACAGCCCAAGCTCCTTGAGCTCCGCCAGCCGCGCCCCGATCTCGCTCACCGTGGTCTCAGCCTCTGGTCGCCGGGGCGGCGTCGGTGACCGCTTCGAGCCGAGGTGGTGTCGGGCCGCGCTTGCGCGCAAAGCGCAACTGCGTCGACGGGTCCCAGAGACGCACCTCGAGCCCTGCGAAGTCGGACGCGACGTCGAGCCCGTCGGCCGCAGCATCCGGCGCCGGCGTCTCGCCATCCAGAAAGCCGCTGCGGTTGTCGGGCCGCGGGTTGGCGCCGTTGTCGGGCTGGCGGGCCACGTTCAGGCCGAGGTTCTCGAACATCGCGCGATCCTCGTCGGGCGTGTTGCCGAGCGTCGTAAGGAAGTTGCCCATCATCACGCCGTTGATGCCGGCCCGCACCGCGAGCTGCTGCAGCTCGCCGATGTTCTCGACGCGGCCGCCGCACAGCCGAAACAGCGCGTCGGGCAGGATCAGGCGGAAGATCGCGATCCACTTCACCGCTTCCCACGGGTCCATGTACTCGCGGTCGCCGAACTTCGTCCCCGGGCGCGGGTTGAGCAGGTTGATCGGCACCGACGTCGGGTCGATCGCGGCCAGCTCGAAGGCCATCTCGACGCGCTGCTCGCGCGACTCGCCGAGGTTGAGGATCCCGCCGACGCACGTCTCGAGGCCCGCGTCGCGGACGGCGTCGATCGTCCGCAGCCGGCCCTCGTAGCGGACCGTCTGCGAGACCGCGGGGTAGTAGGACTGCGCCGTCTCGACGTTGTGGTGCACGCGCTGCACGCCGGCCTCCTTGAGCGCGCGCGCCCGCGCCGGCGACATGTGGCCGATCGACGCGCAGCGCTTGAGGTTCGTGTGCTCGGCGACCAGCCGCGTGCCCTCGAGCACCTTCTCGAAGTCGCGCTTGGAGAGGCCCTGGCCCTGGGTGACCATGCAGAAGCGATGTGCGCCCGCGGCCTCGGCGGCGCGCGCGTGCTCGAGGATCTGCTCGGGCTCCATCATCGCGTGCAGCGGTGTCTCGGCCTCGGCGAAGCGCGACTGGGCGCAGAAGCCGCAGTCCTGCGCGCAGCCGCCGGACTTCGCATTGACGAGCGAGCACATGTCGGTCGCGTCGTCGAAACGCTCGACGCGGGCCTGCCAGGCGCGCTCGATCAGCGCCTCGATCTGCGCGTGGTCCTCCAGCGCACCGAGGCGCCGGGCCTCCTCGCGCGTGATCAGGGGTGCCATTGCGCGGCAGAGTCGCAGCCGCGCCGGACGGTGCGCGGGCTACGTAGCGGCGGCCGGGAACTCGCGCGCGAGAAAGGCCGCGGTGCGCTCCCACGCCAGGGCGCTGGCGTCGGGCACGTGGAACTGCGGCGCGTAGCGGTTGTCGAACGCGTGGCCCGCGGCCTCGTACACGTGGCACTCGATGTCGTCGCGGCCCGTGGCCATCGCAGCGACCGCGTCGACCTGGTCGCGCGGGATGAACGGATCGCTGCCGCCCCAGTGCATGATCGTCGGGCAGGCGATCTGATCGGCCGCGTCGAGCGCGCTCGGGATCCCCGAGCCGTAGTAGGCCACGGCGACGTCGGGAGCGCCGTTGACGGCGACCTCGTAGGCGAGCGTTCCGCCGAGGCAGAAGCCGAGCACGCCGGCGCGTCGATCGACGACCTCCGGCATCGAGCGCAGCAGCTCCAGCGCGGCGACCGCGTCGCCGACCGCGGCGGCGGTGTCGAGCTTCTGCGCCGCCGCCATGCCGGCCTCGACCCCCGCGGGGTCATGATTGAGCTCCAGGCCCGGCTGGGTGCGCCAGTACAGGTCCGGCGCCAGCACGAGGTAGCCGAGCGCGGCGAGCCGCTGCGCGCCGTCGCGCACGTAGACGTTGACGCCGAAGATCTCGTGCAGCAGCAGGATTCCCGGGCCGCTGCCCGCGGCCGGCAGCGCGACGTGCGCCGCCAGCTCGCCGTCGGGGATCCTGATCCGCTCGTCGCGGGCGCTCGTCGGGTTCATCGAGCCGGGGACCCTAGCGGGACACCCGTTCTTCGCGCGGTCGTGGCGGAGGATCAGGCCGAGCCCATTCCCGCCCGGGCGCGAAACAGGAATCCGATCCAGCTGCGAAACGGCTGTCGCGCTCGACGGCGAACGCCAGCCGCAGCGGCTGGCCGGCATCATCGCCATCGCCGCCGTAGGACAGCGGCTCGAAGCGATGGAGAAAATGGATGCTCTGCGCGAGCGAGAACGCGCCGCGCGGCGTGAGGATCGCGTCCTTGGTTGTGATCATCGGTCAGAACCCGGCTAGTCCGCAGCACCGCCACGAGCGGCGCGGATCCCTTGCGGTAGTTGCGCTCGATCTCCGCAGCGCTCGATCAGCGACATCACAAGACGACGAGTACGCATGCTGGGATGCATCGTCCGGCTCCGGCGCTATGGGTAGGAGTGCGTTTCCCTTGGCAGCCGGCGGAAGCGGTGTCCGAGCCCGAACGCGAGACGTCTGCGGGTGCTTGCGAGACGGCCGAGGATGGTAGGCAGAGAGGCTCGGCCGCCGACGACGAGCCGTCCCTGCGCGAAGGAGGTAGCGACGGCTCCGTTCGCCGGCGTAGCGGTCCAGTCTTCGCCGTGTGAGTCACGTAGATGGATCCGAAGATGACAGTCCGCCATCGTCCCGCTCCCTTCGGCGCGCAGACCTTGGCTGTGGCGGCCGGGCGAAACGCGGCCGGGCAAAACGTCGGGCGCCTATCAAAGGTCGCAGGCCCGCAGCGCGTGCGCTCCCAGCGGTCGAAGATGAGGGCGCACGCTTGTAGCCTCGTCGGGATGCAGCGGACCCGAGAGGCGTCCACCAGGCGAACGCGTCGGTGTCGTGGACGTCGACATCCGCGGGCGCGCCGTCGAAGTCGCCGACGACCGCAAGCCGCGGTCCCTGCTCGCGCATTGCCGCCGCGCGCGCCGGGGTGGCAGCGAGGAACGCCAGCTTCTCCTCGAACGTCGGCGAGCCTCCCGCGCGGCCGTTGCATGCAGACCACGTCGGCGCGTGCTGCTCGAAGAACTCGAGCACGCGCGGCAGGCGGACCAGGCGGACCTTCAGCGAGTCGGGGTTCCAGGTGACGAGCTTCACGGCGGGTGGCGAAGGCTACGCCGCGCGTTGGCGCTAGGCTTGGCGCCGGCAACTGGGAGAGAGGCGGGGACCCACCCGGGACTCGCCGCCCCGACCACATTGGAGGCCCGCCGTGGCCGGCATCACATCAGGCGTTCGTCGTGGCTTCTGAGCGCCCGTTCTGGCGCGAGGCGCTGGCGCCCTACGAAGGCGCGCACCTCGGCCGCAGCATCCTCGGTCTGGCGACGTCCGTCGTGCCGTTCTTCGCGCTGGCGGTGCTCATGTACCTCGCGCTGGACGTGTCCTACCTGCTGACGCTCGCGCTCTCGATCCCCGCATCCGGGTTTCTCGTGCGCACGTACATCGTCTTCCACGACTGCACGCACGGCGCCTTCATGCCGACCAAGCGCGCGAACACCTGGCTTGGCACCGTCCTCGGGCTGCTGCTGTTCGCGACCTACGCGCACTGGCGCCACAACCACGCCGTGCACCACGCGACGGCCGGCGACCTCGATCGCCGCGGCGTCGGTGACGTCGCGACGAAGAGCGTCGCCGAATACGAGGCGATGACGCCGCGCGCGCGGCTCGGCTACCGGCTGTATCGCAACCCGTTCGTGATGTTCGGCCTCGGGCCGATCCTCGGGATGATCGTGCAGGCGCGCCTGGTCCCCGGCGACGCGCGCCCGCGCATCCGGCGCGCGATCATCGCGACGAACGTCGCGCTCGCCGTGATCGTCGGTGCGCTGTGCCTGCTGATCGGCCCGCTGGCCTACCTGCAGATCCAGCTTCCGCTCGTGCTGATCGGCGGCGGCACAGGCATCTGGCTGTTCTACGTCCAGCACCAGTTCGAGGACGTCTACTGGGAGACCGGCGAGCAGTGGAGCTACGCCGACGCGGCGCTGCGCGGAAGCTCGTATCTGAAGCTGCCCAAGGTGCTGCAGTTCTTCACCGGCAACATCGGCCTGCACCACGTCCACCACCTCAGCGCGCGGATCCCGAACTACAACCTGCAGCGCGCACACGACGCCAACCCGATCTTCCACGACGTCCCGACGCTGACGCTCGCCGACGGGATCCGCGCCGTGCGGCTGAAGCTCTACGACGAGGAGCAGCGGCGGATGGTCACGTACGCGCAGGCGCGGCGGATGCTGCGCCCGGCGGACGTTCCCGTCTAGCGCCCCTTCCAGCTCGGCGTGCGCTTCTGCATGAACGCCGATACGCCCTCCAACAGGTCCTGGGACTGAAAGCTCGAGGCGCGCAGGGACAGCATCTCGCGCTCGACATCGGGATCGAGCGCGCCCTCGGCGTGCAGCAACTCGCGCAGGACGCGCTTGTTGCCGGCCATCGACAGCGGCGAGTTGCCCGCCAGCTGCGTCGCGACCTCGAGCGCGTGCGTCTCGACCTCGTGTGGCTCGGCGACCCAGTTGACCAGCCCCCAGCCCAGGGCGGTACCGGCGTCGACGTAGCGGCCGAGCAGAAACAGCTCGCGCGTGCGCGGCTCGCCGATCGCGTCGAGGAAGCGGCGCAGGCCCGTGTGCGAGTAGATCAGGCCGAGCTTCGCGGGCGGCATGCCGAGCTGGATGTGGTCGCTCGCCAGGCGCAGGTCGCAGCTCAGCGCGAGCTCGAGGCCGCCGCCGATGGCCGACCCCGTGAGCACGGCGAGCGTCGGGACGCCGGCGCCGTCGAGCGCGGCGAGCGCCTCGCAGAACGGCTGCGCGACGAGCTTCTCGGCCTCCTCGGCGAAGTCCTCCGCCGTGATCTCGCTGATGTCATAGCCCGACGAGAACGTGCCGTCCGTGCCGGTCAGGATCACGCAGCGCGTGCTCTCGTCCAGCGTCGTCAGCTGTGCGGCGATCGCAGCGAGGATCGCTCGGTCCAGCGCGTTGCGCTTGACGGGGTTGGAGATCGCAAGCCGCAGAACGCCGGCGGCGGGTCGATCGATCAGCAGTTCGCCCGGCATACGCCGCAAACGTAGCGCCCGGCGGGGCAGTCAGGACTTCACCCGCGGCGCCTCTTCGCCGTAGATGGCTCGCTACTCGAGGATGACGAGCGTGTCGCCCTCGTCGACAGGCTGGCCCTCCTCGCAGAGGATCTCCTTCACGACGCCCGGATCCTCGGCCTCGACGGGCATCTCCATCTTCATCGACTCGAGCGTGATGACCGTGTCGCCCTCCTCGATCTGGTCGCCGACCTTGCACTCGATCTTCCACACGATGCCCGTGATGTGGGCCTCGACTTCAACCACGGTTCCTCCTCGTTCGCGCATCCGGGCACGGCAGCGTCTGGCAGAGTAGCCACCGGGATGGACGCCGACACGATCGTGATCGTCACCGCGCACGACGAGGCCGATCGGATCGGCCAGACGCTTGCCGCACTCGGCGAGGCATTTCCCGGCGCGCGCGTCGTCGTCGCCGACGACGGATCGACCGACGGGACCGCCGCCGTCGCGGCGCAGGGCGGCGCAGAGGTCGTGCGCAGCGAGCGCTCGATCGGCAAGGGCGGTGCCGCGACGCTCGCGGCGCGCCGGGTCCTGAGCCGTGCGCTGGAGCCCGACCCGCCCGTCTTCGTGCTCGTCGACGGCGACCTCGCGCAGAGCGCCAGGCAGCTGCCGGCGCTCGCGCAGGCCGTCCGCGACGGTCGCTGTGACCTCGCGGTGGCTGTCTTCGCCAGCCGCGTCGGCGGCGGCTTCGGCTTTGCGATCGGCTTCGCGCACAAGGCGATCCGCACGCTCACCGGGCTTGACCTGCGGGCGCCGATCTCCGGCCAGCGCGCGCTCAGCGGCCCGGCCTTCGCGACCGTGGTGCCGTTCGCCGCGCGCTTCGGCATGGAGATCGGGATGACGGTCGACGCCGCGCGCGCGGGCTTTCGGATCGAGGAGATCCCGCTGGACCTCGCCCACCGCGCGACGGGTCGCACGCTGCGCGGCTTTCTGCACCGCGGCCGCCAGCTCGGCGACTTCCTCGCCGTCTACGTCAGCCGCCGCTGAGGCCATGGAGAGCGCCGCCTCGATCGTCGAGCTCTACCGCGAGCACACGCAGCTCAACGAGCCCAGCGACGAGCTCGTCGCCCAGCTGCTGGCGCTGCTCGTGCCGGGCGAGGCGATCCTCTTCACCTGCGGCTGGTCGGACATGAGCGAAAAGTGGGGCCCGCTCGCGCAGCTGACGGTCACGACGCGGCGGATCGTCGATCAGCGCTGGGCCGGCCCGGGCGAGAGCGCGCCGCCGCGCACGATCGAGCTGCGCGACGTGCTCGCGGCGGCCGAGCGGCCGCGTGGCGCGGCGCTGTTCGCGACGCACGCGCTCGTCGTCGCGCTGGCCGACGGCAGGACGCTGCAGTGGGAGCACCTGACCAACCACCAGATCGAGCCGGCGGCCGCAGCGATCACATCTGTGCTCGACGATCTGCGCTGACCGAGAACGGAACGTGCACACAGCCGCTCAGGCAACGTGCCGGCGCTCGACCCAAAGCGCCTCCTGTTGACGCCGGCCGCGCGCCGCCGCGCGGCGGCGCTGCGCCGCGGCGACCATGTTCGGGTCCCGCCATCATCCGCGCGAAAAATCCAATGCGTGGTGTTTGTCGCCAATCCGGAAGTTCCCTTGATTTTGCGGAGTCCTGAGTTCTTGCGGCGAAAGCGCCGTGAAAGGATGGGACACCGCTGCCGAAGACGAGGCCTGCCTGCCCGGAGCAGTTCCGGTGGGAGGCGCTGGACTGGTGCGACGTGGCCGTTCGATCCCGCGCCCCGGGCCTTCAGGGCGCATTCAAGCGCCGTCGCAAGGGCCGCCGGTGCGCGTGGACGGCGTGGAGCCGTGCAGTGACCTGGTCGGCCGCGACGTTCGCCCCGAGGCGCCCGACGCGCGTGGTGTGCGGACATCAAGCAGATCAAGACCGCGGAGGGCTGGCTGTACCCGGCCGCCGTGCAGGATCTGTTCAGCCGCCGGATCGTCGGCTGGGGCATGGCCGTGCACATGCGCGCCGAGCTCGTCGTCGACGCGCTACGGATGGCGGTCGCGGCGCGCCGGCCGCCGAAGGGGACGATCCACCATTCCGATCACGGCGGGCAGTACATCAGCCTGGCGTCGGGCCAGGCCGGCCATGACGCGGGGATCGCGCAGTCGATGGGCGCCGTCGGAACCTGCTACGACAACGCCGCCGCCGCGACGTTCTTCGCGACGCTGACCAAGGAGCGCCTGCTGCACGGCGCCCCAAGGTGAGGATGGGCAACCCGCGCCGAGCTGCGCTCGGCGATCTTCGAGTACATCGAAGGGTTCTGTAACCCGGTTCGGCTGCGTTCGACGCTGGGGGATGCGCTCCCCGGTCGAGTTCGAAGCCGATCACGCCGCGGCGACCCCGACGGCCTCGTGGGCGCACGCGCGCGCGAAAAACTGTGCACAACCTTCGGTTGTGCACAGCAACTACGACGACAACAACCTGACTCCACGAAACCGGGCGAGGCGCAATCCGCTTATGTGCGGAGGGTGTCCGGTGCCAGCAGACGCCATGTTGTGGCGGCCTGGTCGAACTGCTCGGGGTCCGGTGGCCTCCAGGTCTCAAAGGCCGTCTCGATGACCTGTATGTCAGGAAGGTCGCCGGCGTTTCTGCGAGCGGCGGCGGCGAGCGGTGGGCCAATCTCGAGGCAGCGTGACGCGAAAGCCGCGGCGGGCAAGCGGAATCGTTGCCTTGCCGGTGGCGCAACCGATCTCCAGCAGCCGATCGCCGACACTGAGGCCCGCCGCCTGCACCAGGGCGTCGTACAGCGCCTCCGGGTAGTCGGGGCGAGCCCGCTGATACAGATCGGCCGCCGAGTCGAACGTTGTCCTCAGCTGCTGGCGGTCGCGCTCCACGCGTGCATCATCGCTCGCCTGACTCGGGCGGTCGCGACCGCCGATGACCGGGTTGCGCGGCCCAACCTCGACGCGTCAGCGCACGGATGCCGCACACCGATGAGGCGCCCGCTAACGGCGCGATAGGGCACCGTCGCGGACGCTCTCGACGTCGCATGGTGTCGAGACGGGTCTCTGCGGCATGACGCGGTTTCGTCGCGGGCGCGGCGTACTTTGGTCAGGATGTCGACGCATGACCGTTCCGACGGGCGCAGCCGGCCCAGCAGGACTGATTTCGCCGCGGCTGCGCGCCGGCGATCGCGTGAGATTCGTGTCGCCCGCCAGTCGACCGGAGCGCGAGCATGTTACGCGTGGGGCCGAGATTCTGAGCGGGTGGGGCCTGGATGTCGAGATCGCAAGCCACGCCTTTGACAGCTTCGGCCATTACCTCGCCGGGCGAGATGAGGATCGACTCGGCGATCTCAACGACGCGCTGCGCGATCCGGGCGTTCGGGCGATCGTGGCAACCACGGGAGGCAAGGGCGCGTACCGCATCGCCGGTGGCCTTGACTTTGCTGCCGCGCGCCGGGATCCCAAGCCGCTGGTGGGGTTCAGCGACATCACGATCTTGCACCTGGTGCTATGGCAGCGATGCCGACTTATCGGCCTTCTTGGTCCGCATGCCGCCTGGCAGGACTGGTATGGCAGCCAGGCCGCCGACGCGTTACGCCGGGCACTCATGCAGCCCGAACCAGTGACCGTTCACCAGGACCCGGGAGAACTCACGGCGAAGGTTCTCATCGAAGGACGTTCCAGCGGCATCTTGATGGGAGGCAACCTCGACACGATCGGCCGGTCAGTCGGATGGGCGTGCCCGAGCTTTGACGGAGCGATCTTGTTGATCGAAGACGTCGACAAGTACATCGGCGCGATGGACCGCACGCTGACGCAGCTCCTCGAATGCGGATGCCTCGACGGTGTTCGGGGCGTGGCCGTTGGCCAGTTCATCCGCTCTGCCGACCAGCGCCCCGGCAAATGGTCGATCGTCGACTTGCTCTACGACCGGCTCGGTCTGCTTGGTGTGCCTGTACTCGGAGGGCTGCCGATCGGGCACGGCGCGCACCCGCCAACGATCCCGCTCGGCGCTACGGCAACGCTCGACACCAACACCAGAACCCTCACCATCGAGCCCGGCGTGCAATGACGTCAACGTCAGGTTGATCTCGCTGCGTAAGCGCGACGTGAGGACAGGGATCCGGACGAGCGTCCGCATCCGACGGCAGGCGGGACGGAGGCGACGAGCGGCTGCCCGGCCCACGCCGTCTAGTGCGGGACGGACTCGAACACACCTTTCAACGAACGATCGGGACGCCGTTGAGTGTCAGCTGGCGCAACTCCACGGCCACCGCGTGTCGAGCGCGGCGCTCGCCGAGCACCTGTGGCCCTGGTGTGGGGTAGCCGAACGCTGCTTCGTCGGCAACCGCCGCTTCTGTCTCGCAGCGAAATCCGGTCGAACGAGGGTTCCCGCGTGTGGTTGACGTCTTGCGGAATCCGATCCGGCGCGTGCCCTGGCGATTGACCGAGGGTTTGGTTGCCTGCGAACCTCACCTTCGTGTCTCTTGATGAGCAGCGCAGGAGGTTGGAAGACGCGCTGAACACTGGTCAGGGGGTGCGGAGCATTGGCGAGCGCGGCGTTCGCTCGGCTTCACCGGAGTGTCTCGTGCGTCTGGATGAGCTGCCTCCTTCGGCTCGGCGCCTGGCAATCGCCAAGGCCTGCGCGCTTCCTTGGAGAGATCGCCTCGACGAGCTACCCGACTGCTACCGGTGGGGGCTCAGAAGGGCAATCGACGAGTGGCACGAGGATCGCGCGGCATATCCCCGATGCGGAGGCCGAGCTGGCCGCCATCTTCGCGGATGTGCCCGAGCCGATCAGCGAGGTGGTGCCCCCTCAAATCGTGGAGCTGACCCCGACCGACCGGTATTCATCGCTGATCTTCGCGCTAGCCGCAGCGTCACCCGGCGCGCCTAAGCCGTTGCTCACGGGGTCGCCAGACGCTCCGCGGTGGCTTGCCCGCGAACTGGCATACACACGATGGACCAGCCGGGACGAGTGGCGCGCGTGGAGGGATGGGGGATGGGTGCAGTAGTGCGGCTACGGCCGAACACTGCTTTCGTCTTGGAGGGGGCGCTCTTGATGCGCTCCTTGTCGACGTCGGCAAGCCGGTCCGTCAGCGGGACGGTGTCGGGGGACTAGGCTGCGCCAGTTCAGTTCTCGGGGCCGGGGGGTGCCCTTGATCATGGAGGCACGTCGATGAAGTTGAGATACGCCATAACCGCCGCGCTGGTTGCCGCGGTCTCGATCGCCGGCGCCGGCAGCGCCGGGGCCGCGACGAAGGCCGAGCCGACCGCGCAGCTGGTCGGCAAGGTCAAGATCAACAAGGACGGCACCGGCACCGTGAAGGCGCACTACATCTGCTCGGGCGAGGGCTGGCACCTGTGGGCCTCGGCCAAGCAGACTGCGAACGGCAGCTTCAACCCGGCGCTCGCCGGCGAGGGCAGCGGCTTCGCGGGCGTCGCTGACACGTGGCTGCAGAGCCACCCGACCGACTTCAGGTGCGACGGCAAGTGGCACACGCAGACGTTCGAGATCAACAAGGAGGAGGCCGTCCCGCCGGAGTTCGGCGGCGGCACGATCGGGCGCGGCGCGCTCGTGCCCGGCCAGGCATGGGTCCAGTTCTGCCTGATCAACGAGGAGCAAGGGCTGTCCCTCATCGATCAGCAATGGCGCAAGGTCGGCTGATCCTGCCTCGCCGGCTCGACGCCGCAGCTCCTTCGCGCGCTCTGAGGGGACGAGCGCGATCGACCGCCTGGGAACCCTCATCGGGACCTCGCTCGGCGGCCTACGTCGGCGTCGCCCGTGTCGTTGGGTTGGGTCGTAGCCGTAGCCGTCAAGCCACGCGGCGAGCGGTCGCATGGCCGCCGGGAGTGTCAGTCACCGGGCCGATCACGGGCGCATCGGTGCGACCGCGATCGAGGCCGAGCGGTCGTGTCTATTCGTGGTCGTGACGCCGACGTCGGTTACGTTCTCCGCGCAGCACGTCGATCTCGTCGTGCTGGATGCGGCGCCTGGAGGACATCTGTCGCTCCTCAGCGATGAGTTCGTCGATCGCGTCGTCGATCGCCTGGTGAAGCTCATCGTCCGACAGAGAAGTCAGATCCGGAGACATCGTGTCGCCGGTTGATACCTTCAGCGCACCCGGACCAGTTGGCGTCGGGCCGCTGGCGACCGCGCTCTCGCGACGACCGCCTGGGCCCGACAGCATCCGCATGACCATGTTGCGGATCTTGTCGGAGTCCGCGCCGAAGTCCAGCAGGATCCGGGCGGCGACGCCCCCGTTCTCACGCGCCAGTCCTAGCAGGAGGTGCTCAGTCCCGATGTAGTCGTGCCCGAGGCTCAACGCCTCACGCAGCGCAAGCTCAAGCAGCTTCTTGGCACGCGGCGTGAGTGGCATCTGACCGGATCCCGGCTGCTCGCCCGAGCCGACGAGCCGCACGACCTCCATGCGCACGCGCTCGGCCGTGATGTCGAGGCTTTCGAGGACACGCGCACCGAGGCCTTCCTCCTCAGCAAGCAGGCCGAGCAGAATGTGCTCGGTCCCGATGTAGTTGTGCTTGAGCGTGTGCGCCTCTTGCTGGGCGAGCACAAGTACCTGACGCGCTCGGCTCTGTGAATTGCTCAACATTCGGCTCGCGCATTCTCACGACGTCTTGGGTTGCACGCAACACGCCTACCACCCAAGGGACAGCGCACGGCTGGCTCACATACCGCCGCCGCTGATGCCCGCGCCGCTCCGCGACGGCATCTACTTTCGCCGGAACAGAGTGCTCGCCTGGTTTAGGTCCTATGACCGAAACGATCCTGCAGCGGGACGCCGAACCGGTCCGCGCCCGCGCCGACCGGAGCCGTCGGGGCGGCCGCTGACGAACGTCCTCTGACATCGCCCAAGGCGTTGTCTTCGACGTGCGCGCCTGCTGACGCAGGTCGCGCCGTCAGGCAAATGGCCCGCTCCGCCTCTGTCCGCGGACGATGGCGCTCGCCGAAACGGCAATCCAAGCGTGCGCCAGCGAGAGTCCCGCGCGCTGCATCAGGCCCTCGATCGGGACGAACGCCGAAGCGACGAGGCAGCCGGCCGACAGCGCCCCGACGACGTGCGAGGCGATCGCAGCCGCTGCATATCCGCGCGCTGAGAGCCGGTGGGCGGCAAGAACCGGCGTCAGGGCGAGCGACGCGTACGCGACCGTTGCAAATCCGCCGTGGACGACGTCGGTCGCCGACGACGCACCGAGTGCAAACACGCCGGCCCCGACCGTGGCTGCGCCGGAGACTGCGGCAGCGACCCACGCGCTGCCCCCGAGCGCATCGCGCAGCGCCACGCTGTAGGCAAGCACCGCCGCCCCGAAGCACCCGAACCCCGCCGTCATGAGCCAGCGCGTCGGCGCATCTACGGCGGCAAGCTGGCTGATCACCTCTTCCACAGGCGAGTATTCGTCCGCCAACGCACCGGCCGTCGCCCAAGCTGCAACGAACGCCAAAGGCCCGACCAGTCCACCCAATGCCAGCGTGCGCCGCTGCCTCATACGGGCAGCATCGCAACATCACTCCGTCGCTCGGCCGGAGCTCGCCGGGGCCGGCGAACGCCGTCACGGCGTACAAGCAGCTGAGAGTCCCGAAGCCGGTCCCTTGGCGGGACCCGTAAGCGGCGCGCGTCGTCGGCGGGGTGTCCCACTGCCGAACCTGTGCGGGCCGCCGTTGGTCAGGCGAGTCGCAGCGCGGCGCCTGGCAGAGACCACCGTGGCGGGGATCAGGTGTACTAGGGTCGGCGTAGTTGGCAGATGACTGGAACCTACGACGATCTCCAAGAGGGACTGCGGTACCACAGCCCTCGATTGATGTGGCTGGTTGGCAGCATCACCGCCATCGGCCTCGTCGCGACGGTCGGCGCCATCGTGGCCGGCGCCACCGTTGATCAAATCCAACCCTCCCTGTCTCACAGGCTCCTAGGCATCGGGATCCTGGTGGCTCTGGCCGCTGGCGTCGCGGCCGTCGGTTTGGGGCGCTGCGCTCCGGTGTGCTGGTCCACCGCGATGGCATCACGGTACGAAATGGATGGCGCTCGCGCCGTGTGGCGTGGGAGGCGATCGAGGTTTCTCGGTCGAGCCCTTCGCGCGGTCGGCGAGCGGTCGCGTGCATCTGCACAACGGCGAAGTCCTCACAACCTGCGGAATCCAGGAGCCCAACCGGTTCCTGTTTCCCAACAGCGCTGAGGCCACCGGGCCGATCGCGCAGATGAACGCAGTACCGCAGCAGCACCGCGCGTCTTAAGTCATTGATGCAAGGTCCGCGTACCGCCTGAGGGTCCTGCGACCGGGCGCGGACAGTGCCGCCGCGCCTGCGGGACCCGGATTTTGACGGTCTGTCTGATGCCAAGCCTGTCGATTACGGGACAGATCCGGACACTCCTGAGCAAGCCTTGATTGGGCGCGAATCCGGTGGCGCCGCGAGCCGTTCCGCGATTGGGTCCCGCAGGCGAGCGCCGTAGCGGGGGTTACGCGGCGGATCGAGTGCGTCGCTCGCGGCCCTCGAGACTGCCGGGCCTGGCTCTAGCGGAAGCGCGCTGCCTTGATCAGCGTGGTGCGGCAGCGCGACACTACGGCCGGGATGCGCCGAGATAGAGGGCAAGGACCAAAATGACGACCGCGGCGGCCCACTCGTCGGCAATCTCCCCCAAAGCGACGTATATGAGGAGGCAGAGAGCGGCGCACCGCACAAGCGGCCGGTAGGCGGCGGTAAAAGTCCAAAGGTGTGGGCCGATAGATCAAGAGTATGCGGCAGCGCACGCGCGACTTCCACCGTGCCGGACTGCCACTTTTCGCCTGATTGACCACGCTTGCTCAGCGGAGCCGACACCGCAAGCCGGTCCTCTACCGGCACAGCAACTCGCGCGCGTACGCGAGGACGGATCCGGGCGCCTTCCACTAGGCGAACCGCACTAGTAGGCACGCCGCCTCCGTGCTCCGTGGCCCGGCGGCAGCAGCTTTTACGACCGGTTCGACCGAGACACTGCAACGGTCTCGAAGAACGGCGTGTCCTTGCTGGCCTCTCTCCAGAGGGACAGCCCGATGCTCGGAAATTCGAACGCGACCGCGTAATCCCGCGCCGCGCTGTCTGGCTCAGCGTCGCGACACACGACCTCCGCGAGCTTCGACGCTGGCGTCCGAAATACATCGACCTCCCGGTACAGGGCAGCGAACGTTGGCTCCACGCCCTCAATCTGGCCGTCCCTCGCGGGTCCCATCACTTCGATCGCCTCAACCCGGCCGGACCGGTCGAAGTAGGCCTGGAACGAGTTTGCCAGCATCGCGAGAACCGGGGTGTCCGCCAACCGGACGAAGGATCGACGCTGTGGCCAGTCGCCTCCATGGCGCGCTTGGCGTCCTGTCGCGACATCCCAATGTCGACGGGCCGATGCCCGCGCCGGGACGGATGTTGAAGACAGCCGATGTCATCAAGCGCGCGGCAATTCGCGACCTTGGGTCGAGTATCGAAGCGTGGCCGCGCTGCCTGGCGCTGCCTGGCAGGACGAACCACGACGAGGTCCAAGCCGGCATCGCAGAGCCGGTCCATCAGCGGGACGCGAAACGGCGTCGTGACGCCGTCGCCGCCGCCGGCAGCGCGTCCCTCCGAGGAACCCTCAGCGGGACGCTGGCGCTCGCCCCGCAGCCGAAACGTCAGCTGGGACTTCAACGTGCGCGGTCGCTCGTGTCGGGGAGGGGGTGGACACACCGCACGCTCGCGCTGCGGGAGATGCGTCGTAGGTGCCGGTTGCTGCAGCACAGCGATACATGTTCACCTCGCGTCCGAGGCCCGTGCCTGCTGAAGTCAGCTCATGCGGATACGTGCTCTCACCGGCGCCGGCGCGGCCACGATCGCCGCATGGCGCTACGCGGGGAAGTACTCAACTTACGATGTGACCGATCCTTCGGACCTTGCGACGGATCACTGGGCGGTGACGGAGGGCGGGGAGCTCGTCGGGTACTGCTGCTTCGGCGCGGCCGCACGGGTCGCCGCGGCCGAGCCCGCGGTCGGCACCTTGGACATCGGCTACGGCATGAAGCCCGAGCTGATGGGCCGCGGACGCGGTCTGCGCTTCGTGGCCGCCATCCTCGAGTTCGCCCTTCGCCGCCACGACCCGCAGCGCCTGCGCCTGTACGTCCTGGAGTGGAACGAGCGCTCGCGCAAGGTTGCCTCGGCGCACGGCTTCGTCGTCGAGTCGGAGTTGCGCAGCGGCGACGAGCTCTTCCTCGTGATGGTGCGCTCGGCGCGCGACCGAGTCGCCGGCGCGACCCGGGCGTGAAGTGAAGGACGCTCAACGCTGTGAAGTGACCGACGCCCACCAGACGGGCCGCGACCGCCTCGACCTCGCTAAGAGAGTTTCGCGTCCCGGTCTCGAACCCCTGCGGGACGCCCGACGTGGGTCGCTGGCCGTCCGCATTGGGAGACTCGGAGCCGTGCTTGGTAGACGTATCGGAAGCCGGCCTTCAGCTCGCCCGGTGGTAGCGGATGTGCGTGGCCAGCGGCGAATGCAGGACCTCGACGGGCTCCAACCCGAGAGATTCGACGCCGTCGAAGATCCGCTCGCCGGACCCGAGCAGGACTGGGGCGATGTCGAGCGTGAGCTCGTCGACGACCCCGGCGACGAGCGCCTGGCGAACGGTGGAGGCGCCGCCCGCGATGTCTACGCCGTCGTCGCCGGCCGTCTCACGCGCCTGTGCGTAGGCGGCGTCGAAGCCGTCGGTGACGAAGTGGAAGGTCGTCCCGCCCTCCATCTCGATCGGCTCGCGGGCGTGATGGGTGAGCACGAACACCGGTGCGTGGTAAGGCGGCTCGGGCCCCCACCAGCCGCGCCAGTCCTCCTCCCACTCGCCGCGGATCGGCCCGAACATGTTGCGGCCCATGAGGTAGGCGCCGCGCGGGCGCATGAGCCAGCCGATCGCGGTCTGGTCGGCCTCGTTGGCGCGCTCGTCGCCGAGGTGCCAGCCGTGGAGCTCCCTTCCGCGCTTCCCGAGCGGGTGCTCGCGACTCTGGTCCGGCCCGGCGACGAAACCGTCGAGCGAGATCGACATGTGGCAGGTGGTGTCCGGCATCCGCGACCCTTTCGAAGGTGATTGCGATTTGCAGGTAGTAGCCCGCACGCCTCGAGCAGCCGCAGTATCTCACCGCGATCACTGAGCGTTCGCGAGCGCCTGAACGCGGCCTACCTCGCTGCTACCCAACTCCTCGTAGCTGCCAGGCCGTCGACCATGTCCGAGGGCGCCGGCGAACGCCGGCGCGAGCTGCCTCACATGTGAAGGTCAGCCGGACGGCGCCGGCGTCAGCGCTACGAAGAGCTTGGAACAGCGCGACCCGCCGGCTCTGTCCACACCACGTCGGCGGGCGCTGTCAGTCCTCCAGCTCGTGGCTCTGGCTTGACATCGAGAGCTGCCGACCGCTGCCTCAGCGTGGACGGGTTCACCGTGTACCGGGGAGAAAGCGGCGGTCGGCGCCGCCGTTTGTAGAAGCTGACTGCCGCGGGCGCCTGCGACTACTGCTCGTGTCGGCGCTGCTGCTGCGCCTCACCCCGCCGTGTGAGCGCATCAGCCCTCGTGGGCGATGATTCTCGAGTACGGCTTCCAGGTCCGCGTGGTTGGCGGCGAGCAGCCAGACCGCGGAGCTTTCGGTGTCGTAGGCCAGCCGCGCAGCAAGCTCCGGGTCGCGGCGGGCGAGCAGACGGCGAAGGCGTTCCTCGGCGTCTAGGTTGGTTTCGATGTCCCACTGCCCCGCCAGATCGATGCCGACGCTGTACTCGGCCGATCCGTGGCTCTGCGGATGTTCGAATATGTGTCCCTGCGGCGGAAACTCGATGCCGAACGAGACGGGCAGGCAGCTGTCGGCGAGCTGTGCCTGCGCCGGCGACCGGGGGGTAAACGAGACTCTTCGAAGGGCGGGCAGCGCCCGCAGGCGCTCGATGTCGGCGTCGGCGATGACAAAACCGTCCAAGACCAGCATCCCGAGCTTGTGCAGGCCGCAGATCCAGCCAAGGTCGATCGGCTCACGCAACGCCGGCTGGGTCATCAGGCGCAACTGGTCTACATCGCGCAGACGCGACAGGTCAAGCTCAGCGACGCGCCGACCAAGCGCGGCCGGCACGTCGAGGGTGAGGTACTCCAGGTGCGCCAGGCGCTCCAGCGGGCGCAGATCGACATCTCCATCGGGCATCTCGATGTAGAGCTGGCGCAGCTCTGTCAGGCCCACGATCCGCTCAAGCTCGGGCGCGGGCAGCCGCACCAGGTCCAGGGTTTGCAGCCGGGTGCAGCGCTCGATGCCCGCAATCGACGCGATCCCCGGGCCCTCGACGCGGAGGTGCAACAACTGGGACGGGTTTCGCAGTCGCTGAAGGTCCGCTCGCCTGCCGGTTACGTGCCTGCCCTCAGCCGAACGCGCCACCATCAGCTACGTACGGTAGTTCGCCCCCCGGCCGATGACCGGTACCACCCACGGCCTGGCGCCGATACCAGCGTCCACGCCCGTACCGGCCATGGGCGCGGGGGCGGTCCTCGGAGACGGTGATTTCCCAATGGCTGGGATCGAGCGAGGCGACCGCGACGTCGACGGACACCTGGGCTTGACCGGCTGCGGCCGTTGCGTTTCCGGTAGCCGGATCGATCGGGTGATGGCCGACCAATAACAGGGTCCCGCCGTGCGCGACGCCGGTGGCCAGTCGTCGGACCATCTCCTCCACCGATCCGGATACGTGGACGTACAGGCAGGTCACAAGGTCGTATTGGCCCGGTCGCGGGGACCAGGCCGATAGGTCGCCCTCGCCCCAGTCGATGCGCCTCGAGTGCCGCATCCGCCTGAAGGGAAGTCTCATCGAGCTCGGCGGGAAGCCGATAGCCGGTCCTCTACCGGCACATACAGCTCGCGCGCGTACGCACGTGGAGCAGGGGCTGCGAGCTCTCAAGAGCGCGAACGGCGACTGAAGGCGTCGTCGTGAGCTGCGGGCGACGTTCGCAGGACCGTCAGGGAGTGTGGTGTGCGCCGTCGTCCGGGCGCCGGCCATGGTGGCTGTCACCGTGGCACGTAGCCGTCCGGGGCGGCGTTGCGCGGCGGCGAGGCGCCGGCGATCGCGGCGCGCGGTCGGCATCAGCCGCGCTGTTCGGGTGCCGGCGACGGTGAAGCGCAGCGTGCGGCGGATGCGCAGGCCGGCGACGCGGGCGCCGCACACCGCGGTTCCTGGCCGGTTCGCGGTCAGGCGGACGCGGAGCTCGCGGCCGGGCACCGTGCGCAGGCTCACGCGCGCCGTAGTGGCGGGCGCTTGCGCGGGGCGGATTGGGCCGGGCGTTGTCCTCTGGGGTCAGATCGGGCCCCTCGGCGGCGACCTCCACTCGGGTTGGTTCGCGACCGTCGCTCGAGTACGACCAGTTCCTTACGTCCGCCGCGGCGCCGGGCGCGATCGGAGCGCCGGCGCACTTGATCCACCCGCCCGCCATCCCGGATCCAGCGCACGACCAGCCGCTGATTTCAGACGTGTTGGCGATGTGCGGTAGGTGGCGCACCGTGGTGCCGGCGTTCAGCACCCGGGCGGCGATCAGCACGCGGTTGCCCTGGCGTCCGAGGACGTTGGCGCTCTCGCGCGCGACGATGCTCGCCCCAGCAGCCGCAGGTCGCCGATGTCCTGCGTCATGTCGCCCACGAGGGCTGTGTGCGCCATGGGAGAGGTCTCGCAGCAGCCGGCTTGGTGTCCGACGAGGGCGCGAGCCCTGTGCGGATAGTCACACAACGCGCCGAGGTGTGTCATGCCGCCACCCAGGTGGCTCCCGTGGGGCGCTCATCGAGGCGATCGTTGCCTCTTTGACCAATCCCGACACAGGAGACGCAGCATGTCCGTCAACCCCACTCGCAAGATCGTTTCAGTGGCAGGAGTGACCGCTATCGCCGCCTCGGCGGCACTGAGCTTCGGCGGCGCGGTCGCCGTTGCAGACTCCTCCGCGAAGCAGATGCGCGAGGTTTGCGCGAAGAGCGTCTACGTCAAGGAGCGGCCGGGCGTGATCCCGGTCGGCTCGGTTACCAAGGGCCAGAGGGTCCAGGTCACGCGCTTTAGCAAGTCGGGCCGATACGCGCACATCGTGGCCAGGCAGGGCAACTACACCACCCGTGGATGGGTGCCCACGAGGTATCTCTGTGCGAAGGGTGAGCACGCATAGTTCGCGGCCTCAGCATCACCGGACGAGATGAGCCAGGTCCAGCTGGGCGAGAAACGCGGCCGGTAGCACGAGCACGCGTTCTTCACGCCACGAAGCCTCAAGGTCACCATTCTCGGCTGTGGCGAGGAAGCGCAACGGCCGCCAGCGCTTCCGCTACCTCTGCGATCCGGCGCGACGCTCGACCTCATCCTGACGCGCGCTCCTGCGTCAAGGCACTGTGCGCCAGCGGCTCCGAGGCACGTCGCGAGGCGTCGGCGCCCAGCGAGGGCCACGTCGAGCACAGCCACGGCTGAGGCGTCACGCCGGATCGCGCTCGCCTCTCGACGGCTACAGCCCGACTACACCACAAGCGGCTGAACCGTCGTCATTCGACGGCGCCCGTGAACGCCCCTACGGTGAACAGCAGGCCCAAAGCGGTCACGAACAGCCCGGGCGCCAGCACCGACCAACCGACGAGCTTGACCTGTCGCATCGTCTTCGGGACGTAGTGGAACGCCAGCAAGGTGGTGCCCTCGGACGAGCGATACGAGGAATCGCCCGCCGACGCGCGCCGCCATCCGCCGCGTCCGGGATAGCCAGCGTAGTGCTTGAGCAATCTGTCGCCCAAGCCATGGCGGTTGCGGATCAGCGCGATGGCGGCGTACGTCCCCCCGACACCGAACGCGAGCATGACGACCCCGACGATGAGGCCGCCTACATGAACTGACATCTCTACGAGCCTCCTGTGTCGCGGTGGTAACAGTCGTGCTAGACGGCGAGACCGCCAAGCGGGCCGCACGCACACGCCACTTTCTGCCTGCGTGTTTACGCTACTTGATGCTGGGGCAAGCGCCTCGCGATGCTTCAGCGGTGGGTGCCCGCTGATCGGTATGAGCGGCGTCGGTGACGAGCGCATCGATCTGCGCGCGGGTTGTCGGACTATCATCTGAAGTACCGGACGCCTTGGACGGCGTTCTCGCGGACGAGCGTCAGCCAAACGCTGTCGTTGGCGACTTCGAGCGCGAATGGGTCATAGCCGGTCGGGATGGTCTCGCGGATCTTGCGACTGCGTGGGTTGATGCGCAGCAGGCGTGCCGCAGCTCGCGATGTCACCCAAACGGAGCCGCCACCGACGGCCACCCGGTCAGGGGTGGCCTTCAGCGCGATCGACTTTCGCTCGAGGCTGCGGGGGTTGATCCGCGTGATATTGTCATCGCCTGACGCGGCGACCCAGACGGCGCCCTCGCCGACGGCGAGGCCCTTTGGATCGCGGCCGACCGGGATGACGTTTCTGATCTGAGACGTCGCGACGGCGATCTGCGTGACCGTTGGCGTGGCCCGGTTGGTGAACCATATTGAGCGCCCGGCGACGGCGAGGTCCTGGACGCCGCCGGGGACGAGGATCGCGATGCGCTTATAGCCGTCGGGGTCGATCCGCACGACGTACTCGTTGTGCTTGTCGTTTCCGCGATTGCGTATCCTCGCCCACAGCGCTGCCCAGCGTGGTAGATCGGCACGACGTGCGGATGCTCGATCAATGCCGCCGCCTTGGATTCCGCCACGAACCGCCGGCGAAAGTCCTCGTCCTCTGCTAAAACCGAAAACCGGGTTGATGACCTTCAGCGCGACCGTACGCTCTAACACCAGCTGCGTCGCGCGATAGACGATTCCCATCCCGCCGCGCCCGGCGAGGCCCTCCACGCGAAGATCGCCAAACACCTCACCAGGAACAAACTCGGGCACGCACGGTTACTTCTAGCGACATCGTGTACGGCGCGTCGCAACGCCTCGGCCCACGCAGCTACACAGCGCTTGGCGGCCCAAGCGCACGGTAGGACGCCAATGCGCCGGCCGGCCGGCCCGCCCAGGCGCCGGTCGCCGGTAGCCAATGCGCCGGTCGCCGGTCGCCGGCGGACGTTCGGCGCCCGCGGCGAGCGGGAAATCTCGGGTGATAGCCACGAAGGGAGCCACATGACCCATCACGAACACGACTTGGCGCTCGAGGGCAAGCGCGCGGCGGTTGCCGTCGGCCCGTTGTATGAGGAGATCGAGGCGTTGTATCCGTTGTACCGGCTGCGGGAGGCGGGCGCTACCGTGCAGATCATCGGCGCTGAAGCCAATGCGACGCTGCCCGGCAAGCGAGGCGACGAGATCACAACCAACCGCGCCGCCGGCGATCTGTCGGCTGACGACCTTGACATCCTCGTGATCGCGGGTGGCTACGGCCCCGACAAGCTGCGTCTCGACGACGGCCTGCGCTCGCTCGTTCGCGAGTTCGACGAGCAGCGCAAGCCGATCGCGTTCATCTGCCACGCAGGCTGGGTGCTCGCTTCCGCCGGCATCGTCGCGGGCCGGCGGGTGACCGGCAATCCCGCCATCCAAGACGATCTGCGCAACGCCGGAGCCGAGTGGCAGGACGCAGAGGTCGTCGTCGACGGGCACCTCATATCGTCGCGCAACCCGGACGACCTACCGGCATTCATGCGCTCGACGATCGAGGTGGCCGCGCGCGCGCCCGTACCCGCATAGGTGACGCATGCCGCACGCTCGGCGGGCTCGGCCGCGCTCCGGCCGCTGGGCGTGCATCCCACGCGAACGAGCCCTCGTCGAAACCGTGCTGCGCTCACCATCGGATGCGTAGACAACAAGGCGAGCCCACACGCATAGGCCTCGTTCGACGCCGCTTCTGCTCCGCGCAACAAGCAGCACTGTCGCCGGCGAGGTGATCTGCAGAGTCCGGAGCTGCGTCGCCCGCGTGACGCGGCATGCTTTGGGGGTGTCGTCTGACGAGGTCAGCGCTGCGACGTCGCCGCAGTGGACGTGGGATCCGTCGCTCTACGCCGGCAGCGCGCGGTTCTATGCCGCCGGTAGAGTCGGCTACCCGATCGACGTCGCCGACGCGCTGGTCGCCGCACTGGCGCTCGACGGGTCCGGGCGACTGCTCGATGTCGGATGCGGACCGGGGTCGTTGACCTTGCTCCTCGCCCCGCACTTCACGCAGGCCACCGGCGTCGACGCGGACGCCGACATGCTCATCGAGGCCGCCCGGCTGGCCGAGGAGCGTGGCGTGCGCAACGTGAAGTGGCGGCGGCTGCGCGGCGAGGAGCTGCCGGCCGATCTTCCACCGGCCCGGGTGGTGACGTTCGCGCAGTCGTTTCACTGGATGGATCGGCGCCGCGTCGCCGGCGCCGTTCGCAGCATGCTCGTCCGCGGCGGCGCCGTCGTGCATGTGCACGCCACCACCCACCAAGGCGTCGACACCGACCGCGAGCTGCCGCATCCGCAGCCGCCGCGCGAGGCCATCAGTCGACTCGTGCAGCGATACCTGGGCGCCCAGCGCAGGGCGGGGCAGGGCGTGCTGACTGCGGGCACACTCCAGGGCGAGGACGCGATCTACCGCGGCGCGGGCTTCACAGGTCCACAGCGACTGGAGGTGCCCGGGCGGGTGGTCGCCCGGAGTGCCCACGAGATCGCGGCGTCGGTCTACTCGCTGTCCAGCTCAGCTCCTCACCTGTTCGGGGACCGCCTCGACCAGTTCGACGGGGAGCTTCGGCAGCTGCTCACCGACGTTGCCCGCGACGGCCGCTTCAGCGAGCAGATGCGGTCGATCGCCCTCGACATCTGGCGCTGACTCATCGGTTCCCGTCGCGGCAATGATCCGCTGGCGGGCGGTCCGCGGGGTACTTTGACGTCGAAGCACGATCTCAGCGCCGTAGCCGCTCTTGACCGCAGAGGCCTGGAGATAGTGAGGCTGTAGCGGCGTAGGCCGACGCGCGCGCCGACGGTAAGCCAGCGCTGCCAGCCTGCGCTACAGCGCAGCTGCGTGACGGCGCGCTCTTCGTCGGTCAGTCCCATGCGCTCTCGCTTGGCCATCAGGGTCTCCTCAGGGGGGCAGCCTCGTTGAGCTTGCGCCCGGGGTCCGCAAGCCGGTCCTCTACCGACACACACACTCGAGCGCGTGCGCGAGGAGGGGATCCGCACCGTCCACTGCCGAACCTTGGCTGCGACGCCGCCGCAAGCGATTCATCTCATCCAAGCTGCCCGGAGAGTGCCTCAGTGCGACGGGGCCAGGTCGACACGCGCTGCCTGGCGCCCCGGTTGCTGCGTAGTTCGGGAGGTGGGACGTCGCGTGGTCACTACTGGTGGGGGCCGGCGTCGGCCGGCCCCTCATCAGCGGGTTGTTCTGGCGCTGTCAGTGACCGCCCTTGTGGTTGCGAAACACAAACAGCCCGTAGTCGCGGTCGCTGCCCAGGACGTAGGTGTGGCCGTCTCTGCGGTAGGCCTCTACACCCCAGAAGTTGCTGCCGTTCTCGGCGAGGTAGCCGCCGACTTCCGCCAGGCCGTTTTGGCTGACGTCGAGGACTCGCATCCCGCCTGAGTAGTACGACAGGTACGCGCGTTCTGAGTCGACCGGATCGGTCGCGACCTCGTGGACGGTGAGGTCGCCGTAGCCCTGGGCGTGGCTCTCCTTGTGGGCTTCGGGGATCGCGTACGTCCCGAGGTTCGCGCGGGTGACGGAGTCAAACAGGTGCACGTAACCCCATCCGTCAAACGTCGTCGAGACCTTCATGCTCTCGCCGATGGCGCCGATCGCGGGCTCCGATCCCGTGGCACTGTAGTCGTAGGACGCCGCCTTGTTGAACAGCAGGTGCATCGCGCGGTGGCCGATGCAGATCGCCGGGATCGTGTTCGTAAACGCGTGGCCCTGGCCGCCGCAGAACTGCGCGTCGCCCTCAAACCCGCCGTCTGATCCGGAATGGTGGTTGGCGATCAGCACGAGGTCATAGCCCGCGAGCTGCGCGCTCTCGACCTTCTCAGAGAAAAAGCACGCGGCGCTGCCCGCGGCTGGGTGCTCAACTGGGCCGCGCTCAAAGACGATCACGTCCTTGCCGGTCGCCGCGGCCGAGGGGATCGACGCGCGATCGTCGGGGCAGCCAAAGCCACCGAACACCGTCTCACCCGTGACCTCGGTTCCTGGCGGGATGATCTTCGTCCAGCCGAAGTGACCCGCCGGATAGGTGCCCGCGTTCAGTCCTGAAGTGATCTGGAACTGCGCGCCATACGGCGAGAAGTCCTCGTCGGTGCCGATGAAGAACCGGTTGTCGGCCGTGAACTCCGCCTGATGGCCATTGCCTTCGGGGAAGACCGACTTGCCTTCGGCGAGCATCTGCGGGTCGAACTGGTCGTAATCGGTGTCGTCGATGTAGACGGGGTTCGCGGGATTGTCGATGTTGAAAAGCACGTAGCCGCCGTCCCAGTAAGACAGCAGCAGCACCCAGACGTTGCCTTGCCCGGCTAGTCCGACGCTGGAGCGCGGCACGTTCTTGACGATCATGTCGTGCAGCGACGAGTCGCCCAGTCCGATGTCTGACTGGCTGACGCGGTCACCGAGCGCGCGAGTCAGCGCGTTGACGTCCATCTCGCTGATCAGGCGCGGACGCTTGGGGTTGGTGATGTCGAGGATGTCGACGTCGGTGGACTCGAAGTTGTCGGTCATCACCGCGTAAGCCTTCTCGCCGGCATCCCAGACAAAGGCGCTGTGGGTGTCGTTGGTGTCGGTTTGACCGCGATCGCCGAAGTGCTCAGACAGCTTCGTCGGCTTTGCGGGATTGCTGACGTCGTACAGCGAGATGCCGCCCCTGCCGTTCTTGCCGCACTGCTCGTTGTTCATCGCGAGCATGTTGCCGTTGAAGGACCTCGTCGAGACGTGCAGCACATGCATACCCTCACCCGGACGGCTGTCCTGGGAATGCGCGATGAACGAAACCTTCTTGGGCTGCGACGGGTCGCGGATGTCGACCACCCACGCGCCGGCATCAGGATCGTTGACGCCACCGGTCTCCGCGTTGGCGGCGCAATCCTCCTCGCCCCAATGCGCCAGATAGGCATACTCGCCCTTCGGGTCGACCGCGACATCGGCGACCTGCTCGGGCTCATCCGTCAGGCGAAGCTTCGAGACGAGCTCGAGCTCACCCCACGCCCCGTTGCCCGCCAGATGCCCCGTATCCAGCCCATGCTGCTGGCCGGGATGAGCGCCCGCAATCGACGCACCCACCGCAGATGCGGCGACGACGGCACAAGCGCACGCTACACGCATGCTCCTCATAAGACCCTCCACGTTCATGCCGCGCGACAGCGCCGGCGACCCCTTCCCGCCAATGAACCTGCTTGTGCCGATCGTAGCGAGTCCGCCGCGTACCCTCAAACCCCTGTGACCGGTCGCACACATCGATCACCACAACGGCGCTCGCGCTGCTTCGCGATCACGCGCCACTGCCTGCTCGCACGGCCAAACTTCGCAGCCACTGCCGGCCTCGCCTTGCCGAAGGCGCCACGGAAAAGGGGCAGTCGCGGGTCCTCCAGCGGGACGCGAGCGGCGGGGGGAGGGCCGGCAGTTCGCCGGCGCGTCCACAGGCGAACGGTGATCCGGGGCGTGCCCTGGTGGCAAACGCTGTAGCTGGCGCTACGCTCCGCGGGTGAAGCGGGTAGCCATCGTGACCGCGGGCGTGTACTTGGCACTGGCAGTGCTCGGTCACGCTCGGGAGCGCTCAGGCTCTACGACCTGCGAATGTCGGAGCGACTGCTGGTGCAAGCGCCCGGGCCTGAACCTCTTCAGGTGGGTGTTCCCGTTTGGGCACAGCTTCGGCTGCTAGACGAATCGGAAGCGCATCCGGACGCCGACGTCCTTCTGCCAGCCTCGCGGACGTCTCGCTGGTTGGATGCGGCACAGACAGAAGCGGCGGCCGGCAGAACGTTCCTGGCGCCGGTGCTGCTGATCCGTCCTTCAGCGGAGCGCGCGGACGGCTCCGCCACGCCCCGGCCGACGCGGCTGGCGTATCCCACTGACGAACGGCAAGCGGGGCTACCGGCGCGACCTGTCGTCCTCCCGCGGGGCCGCGTAGTCGCGGGCCTTGTCTCGGCAGCGCCTTCAGCGCGACTTCCGCGCGGGGCCGCTTGCGACACGACGGTGTCCGGGGAGAGAGATGCCCTCGCGGAGGGGATCCCAGGCCGCGACTCCCGGCACCGCAAGCCGGTCCGGCTCGCCCCGCGCTTGCTGAACAGCTCAGCGATGATCAGCCTGGTGTTCTTCCGCTGCAGGCAATTCCATGCCGGCGGGGACGAACAGCTTGCGCAGTTCCTCTCGGTCTTCGATGACTGCTCGGTAGATCGAGCGATACAACGGCACGTGCTCTGCGCGCCTGCGCGCCCATTGCCACCCGAACAGCTCGGCAAGTACCTCGACCTCCAACCAGCAGACATGTAGGTGGATGAGGTTGCTGCGCTGGCTGCCACATCCCTCGGGTGGTCTGGCTGGCAGCATCCCATAGCGCTCGCGCAGAACGCCGAAGACGCGGTCCGCGTGGCCAACGGCCGCGCCTGGGCAGCTCGTCGACCACCAGTGCAGCTGTTCATGCAGGTAGGAGCACAGCAGGGCGGTGTCGTGCGGGTACTCCGTGGCGAGGGTGATCACCGGGTGGCTGTGCGGCGTGGCGCCCTCGGCCACGACGACACGGTCGCTGAAGGTCCAGCGATCAAGCGAATGGCGGTCGAACAGATCGCTGAGCCGCCGGCGGACGTCTTCTTCGGCCTCAGATCCAGTCGCCAACTCCAAACCGCAGCACAACAAGAAGGGTGATCGAAAGTTCGCTGGCGTGCTCGGGTGCCGCAGCGTGCCCATTGCTGTCGGACTGGAGCGGCGTAGCGGGCCAGGGAACCCCGCGAGCACCGGGCGAAAGTCGGTCGAACTGCGGAATCGATGCCTGCTCGACAGCGCAGGGCCGCCGACGAATGCGCGGCCACTGACAAGCTTGCGGCTCGCGAGCTCCGCTGGCGCTTTGGGGGCTCGCGCCGCAATTGGTGGTCGGCCGGCGGCGTGCATCGATACAGGCGGCGGGATCGGTTCGGTCGCGGACGAGATCGTGGGTCGGCGGCCGGCTTCCGCGACGCGGCTATCGCAGTCCGACGTGGTGGCGCTGGAAGCAGCCTGTACGCGGGAGCGGCACTGCTCGCGGCTTGGCCGCTACAACCACCGCGCGCCTTCACGCTGAACGTGGAGTGCGCCTTGCGCAGGCTGGCCCGAAGCCGGTCGCTCAGCGGGACGCCCGTCGAGCCCGCCTTATAGGACGAGCCGGCGCGTCCCAGATCCGAACCTGCATCGGCTCGGGAGTTAGATCTGCCCGCCGGCGCTGATCCGTTCGCGGTCTCCCGGCCCGGCGAGCGTCCGAGCCGGGAGCGTCCGCACAGCGCTAGGGCCTCACGCGCTCGATCGTGTCCGCGGTCAGCGTCAGCGTCTCATAGAGCGTGTCGGCGGTCGCGCCGTTGACGCCGCTGACGTTTAGTCGTACCGGCCACGCGTTGACGAGCCTGTATTGCGCGACCGTCCCGTTCGTCGCGTTGCGGACGCTCAGCAAAACGGTCTTGCGAGCATTCCTCAGGTCGCCTCTCTGGACCAGCTCATACCAATTCCAAAGCTCGGTACCACCACTCATCCCCCGCTTGAGCGTGACGATGGGAGGCCTCACGCTCGCGGTGAGCTTCCCGGTGATCAATCCATCGAGGCTGACGGACCGGTTGGCATTGGGCGTCACCTCAACGGTGATCGCGCTAAGGTCGTTGAACGACCCTACCTCGTAGCCGTCGACGCTGACCATGTAGCGGGTCGCCTGAAGTGCGACGTCCGGGTCATTCGCGCCCATACTCGAAGCCGTAAGAGCACCACCCGCGAGCGTGATCGCGACAACGAGGAGCGCCAGTGGGCGCGTGCGGCGTCTCTTCATGAGGATCCTCCAGACCGGAGCTGAGTCGTCGCCGGACGACGGCGACGGGAACGGTCGCGAGCCTAGGGTGACGTGCCGCGCATTACATCCAGGTGGGCACCCCTATGTTTCGCGTTCGTCGACGTTCCAAGCCAGTTGATCGGCCGAAAGACGAGCGCCGTCGGCCACCAGCGACACCCACCTGGTGCGGCGACCACTTGGGAGCCCAAGCGCGCTGGGCGGCGAGTCCTCAGGCTGCGGGATTGACGACTCAGCGGCCGCCGGCGATCGGCGGCCGCTGGATGCGTTTCACCGAGAGCTCAGCTGGCTCGATGCGCTACGCGTCGCGAATGACGATGTTGCCCTGCTGCAGGATGAGCCCGCTGCCTTGCTCCGCGGGATCGGCACAGGGCAACGGCGTCGCCGAGCCCGATCCGATCTCGCGCAGTTCGTCGACCGCTACGCCGCCGACGGGATCGCCGTTGTCGCGGATGAAGAACTGCCGGTACACGAGCGTGCCGTCCGTTGTGTAGTCCTGGATTCCGATCACCGCCATGTTGCCAGACACCCGCAGGCACGTGACCTCGCCTTTACGAGCCGCGCTTGTGCCGTTGACGGTCTTGAACACCGCGTATCCGCCCGGCTCGCCGCCGTTCGCGTTGCTGTGAGCATTGAATCCGAACCGTGTGTCCACCGCGCTGATGCCGCCTCCGGTGACCGAGTCACCCGCCGCTGCCAGCGCCGCCGAAGGTGCCGCGAGCACGATCGTGGCGCAGGCCGCGGCCAGTCCATAGGGCCTGAACATCGTGTCTCCTTTGGTCGGGGCCGCTTTCGGGAGGCCCCTGCTGGGAACTTGACGCGCGCGAGCCTAGGCTCCCCAGCGGGCTCTTACATCGGGGTGGCCACCCCTAAGTTTTGCCGAGCGAAAGTGAGGGGTGCCCACCCGGTGGTAAGCCGCGGCTCGCCGCGCGACGATCTGGCGATGGACGACATCCCAACACCTCCTCCGCCGTGGTGGAGCGCGTTCCTCGAACACCCTGACCACGACCAAGACGCTGCGACACCCGACGACCAGCCTGCGCAGCCGAAGCCCGGCGCCCAAGACGACGTACCGGCTGAGCAGCGCTGACAAGCCACCGCGGCTGGTGCGGCCACTGGCTACTCGGTGAGTGCTGCGGCGAGCTGGTCCTTGCTGGCGATGCCGAGCTTGCGGTAGCTGGCGCGCAGGTGGTTCTCGACGGTCGACACGGTGATGAACAGTGTCTGGGCGATCTCGCGGTTGGTGAGCCCCTGCGCAGCGCGTTCGCAGACGCGCCGCTGGCTCGGCGTCAGCGCGGCGCTGCCACGCAGCGCGGTTCGTCTTGGGCGCGCGCCGCTGGCCAGCAGTTCCTCGTGGGCGCGGTGGGCGAGCGCCGCGGCGCCCAGTCGCTCGGCGGCCTCAAGCGCTTCGCGAAGGAAGCCGCGGGCGGGCTCGCGGGCGCCCGAGCGTCGCAGCGCTGCGCCGAGATCGGTCAGCGCGCGGGCGTGCTCGAGGCGCGCCTCGCTCGACGCGAGCGCCGCCACCGCCTCGCCTAGCAGCGCGATTCCGGGCTCGCCGCCGCGCACGATGCCCGCTCCGCGCAGGGCGACACCGAGGGCGCCCGGCTCACCGAAGCGGCGCGCCACGTCGAGTTCTTCGTCGGCGAGTGCCCGGGCCTGCCGTACATCGCCGAGTTGGGCGTGGGCGACCGCCGCCAACGAGCGCCAGGGGCCGGCGGCGGGACCTGTGAAGGCGAGCCGCTGCATGACGTGCCCGTAGCCGAGCAGATCCTCCAGAGCGCCGTGCACGTCGTTGCTTGCAAGGCGAAGGCGTCCCCGCACCAGCGCAAGGCGATGAGTGAAGCCGCCCGTCGGCAGTTGCTTGTCGTAGCCGTGCTCGGCCAGCCTCGTCCACGCCTCCTCCAGATCTCCGCGCTCGATGAGCACGTCCACGAGCGCATCGTGTGCGGGTGCCCACAGCGCCTCGGCCGGGTCCAGCAGCTCGAGCGCTTGGCGAACGCTCTCCTCGGCGTGGGCGAGCTCGCCGCCTCGGTAGCTCACGGAGGCGTCTACCCAGCTCAGCAACGCCAGCCTTCGGATCCAGCCGCGGCGGCGGCACTCGGCGATGTTCTTGTGCAGGTGGGCGCGCGCCTCGCTGATGGCGCCGGCCGCGGCGAGCGCCCCGGTCGCCATCTCGAAACCCGGTGCGTAGGGATCCTCGTCCATCAGCCCGCCGCTGCCCAGCGCAGCCCGCGCTAGCTCGCGGACGCGCTCTGCCGACTCGCCGCTCATCAGGGTCGCCCAGGCCTTGCGCGCCAGCAGGCGGCGATCGATCTCGCTGCTGTCAGCCAGCGGCGGCTCGAACTCGGCGAGCCGCTCAAGGCGCCGATCGTGGCCCTCCACGTCGACCCACAGAGCAAGGAGGGAGTGAACCTCGAGCTCGCGTGCGAGTTCGGGATGCGCCGGCCGCAGCTCGGCGATCACGCGCTCGGTCGTCGCCACCGCCTCGGGGGCGTGGTAGCGGAGAAACAGCAGCCCGGCCAGCGGCCGGGCGATCCGCATGCGCAGGGCCGGGCTCGTGGCGGCAGCCAGCGCCGCACGCAGATGCTCGATCGCCTCGAAGCGGCCGGCGACGGTTTCGGAGCCGCCGAGCATGAACAGCAGCTCAGCGCGCTCCTTCGCCCTCGGGGGTTCGGCGAGCGCACGCTCGAGGTACGCGCACGCCGCATCGGACGCCGCTACGAACCCGGCGGACTCGGCCGCACGTCGCAGCCGCACAACCGTTAGGGGGTTGCCGCTGGGGGCGGTGCGCAGCAGATGCGCCGCCACCGCCTGCGGCGACTCGCCGTGCTGCTCGAGCAGGCCGGCGGCCGCCGCGTGTCGGCGGGAGCGGTCGGCGGTCGGCATTGATTCATAGATCGCGCTGCGAACGATCGCGTGCACGAACGACAGCCGACGGTCGGTCCTGAGGATCTGGATGTTTGTCAAAGCATCGACCGCGAACAGCGCCTCGTCCGGCTTCAGTCGCGCGAGAGCCGCGACCTGCGCGAGCGTGACATGCTCCTCCAGCACCGACAGCCAACGTGCCAGCTCGGCGGCCTCAGCCGACAGCGCCTCCAGACGCAGGACGACGCTTCGCTTTACGGCGTCTGAGCTGATCGAGCGCAGCCGGCCGGCGTTCTCGGGCGTGGGCTGCATCTTCGCCGCGCGGACCGCCGCCGTCAGTTCGCGTAGGTAGAACGGGTTGCCGGCAGTCGCCGCGAACATGGCATCGCAGAACTCGTCGCTGACCTGCGTGAGGTGCTCTCGCACCAGCTGCGCTGTTGCCGGCTGACTCAAAGCGGACAGCGACCGACAAGTCGCGCCGCGCGCGCCGGCCAGCCGATCAAGCAGCTGCTGAGCAGCACCTGGCTCACTCGGACGCAACGCGATGACCAGCGCGATCGGCACGTGCTCGATGCGCAAGGCAAGGTGAATGAGTGCGCGCAGCGATGCGATGTCACACCAATGAGCATCGTCGACGATCAGCGCCAGCGGCGTGCGCGCGGCCAGGTCCGCGGCAAGCGAGAACAACGCATGCTCAAGCGCCGCGGGCTCCTCAGATCCGACCGCGGCACCCTCCAGGCCAAGCAGGCCGGCGGCAGGCCCGGCCGCGCCCGCCAGCAGCGCGTCACGCTCCGGCCAAAGCAGCCGAAGTGGCGGCTCAAAGAGCTGGCTCACCACGGCGAAGGAGCACTGGCGCTCGAGCTCCCCCGCCCTCGCGCGCAGCGTGACAAGCCCTTGGTCTACGGCGGCCTCGCCGGCCGCGTCTAGCAACGCGCTCTTGCCGATCCCCGCGGGCCCCGTGATGTGGACCACCGCACCAAAGCCGTCTGCCGCGCGCCCGAACGTCGACGTGAGTTCGCCGAGTTCCGCATCGCGCTCGAGCAGAGCGCCCGACGGGTGGCCACGATCCACTCTCACTCTCCCCACCTGCATACGAGCGCGAGTCTAGATCCGGCCAGCGGCGCGCACCACCGCAGCCGTGGCGTCGCCAATAGCCGTGGCTCTGTTTCTCGCCGGATGCGGCCCAGGCGACTCGCGCGAGAGCACTAGCTCGCTGATGCAACGCTGTGGGTCGACGCGCACGATGACGGTGGCCGACCCCGCCCGCGACGGCCTGAACCCTTCCGACGCGAGCGCCGAAAAGCGCCGAGCGGTTGCGGCCAACCCCCAAGCGTTCGACCTGCGGCGGGTATCGCTGAAGACCGGCAACGGCATGCTGTGCGTGTCAGCCATGTTCGCCGACGCCGATCCTTCGGGCGAGCGCGTCATCGGGCTCAACCTCGCGACGGCAAGACCCCGACTGGACCCGGACAGCCCTCTGGCGCGCCTTGCCTACGGGACCAACGAGAACGTCGCAAACTTCGCGGCTTCGGAGCTATCGAATCTGAGCCAGTCAGCGGCGAGATGACCAGCGGTGTGCGCGGACGAGTGGTCCAGCTCGCCGTCTCGCTGAACGAGCTCCTCGGTATTTCAGCGAGAGTCAGCGTCCTGAACCCCCGCTCATTCAGCTGGCGCATCGGCACCACATCGGACTGCACGCCAGGCCCCCGACAGCTGATCGCCTACCCCACCGGCCAAAGGCTCGCGCTGCCAGCCAGCGCGACGCACGCCGTAAACGCGCTCGGCCCAAAAGCCTGTAGAGCCGCATGAAGGCGGAAGACGAGCAAGAAGCGGGTCGAACTGCTCTTTCCGCCTACACCCCGTAGCGCGCGAGCTCGAGGCATACCCGAAGGGGCAGCGGGACGTTTAGTCGGACGCTATATTTCAACCACCCCCGCGACCGCGGCCGCGCCGAGCAGCGGCCTCGTTTGCCGCCTTGACGCACTGGCCCTGGTTACGGAATCCGAGTTCCTCCCAGCCCCCGTTCTTGCACGCCCCTTTGCTCGGCGGGGAAGCAGCCAGCGGGCGAGGCAGGGGTTGCCAGTCGGGGTCCGAGTCGGTGGCCGGGTTATTCGTCAGGTTTCTGAGGCCCGAGCCGTCAGCCGCCATCACGTAGACCTCGGAGGCGCCATCGCGGTTGCTATGGAAGGCGATCTGCTGGCCGTCGGGCGAGAAAGCCGGAGCGCCTTCGAAGGCCGGACTGTGAGTTAGGCGGGTCTGCTCCGAGCCGTCGGCCGCCATCACGTAGATCTCGGGGTTGCGGTCACGGAGACTTATGAAGGCTATCCGCTGCCCGTCCGGCGAGACGGTCGGCTGGACGTCCGGGAGAGGGTTGTTCGTCAGGCGGGTCTGCCCCGAGCCGTCGGGCGCCATCACGTAGATGTCGGCGTTGCCGCCCCGGTCGCTTCGGAAGACGATCCGCCCGTCGGGCGCGAACGTGGCCTGGACGTCCGGGGCGGTGTTGTTCGTCAGGCGGGTCTGCCCCGAGCCCTCGATCGCCATCACGTAGATCTCGTAGTTGCCGTCGCGGTCACTTGTAAAGGCGATCCGCTGGCCGTCGGGCGAGAAGGTGACATGGCCTTCGAAGCCCGGGCTGTTCGTCAGGCGGGTCTGCCCCGAGCCGTCGGCCGCCATCAGATAGACCTCGGGGTTGCCGTCGCGGGTGCTTATGAACGCGATCCGCTGCCCGTCCGGCGAGAAGGTCGCGTCGCCGTCGATGGCCGGATGGTTCGTCAGCCTGGTGAGACCCGAGCCGTCAGGGTTCACCGTGTAGATCTCGAAATTGCCGCTGCGGTTGCTTTCGAACGCGATCTTGCCGTTCTCGCCGGGGAAGGCGGCCTCGGCCGGACTCGTCAGAGCGAGCGTGGCGAGCAGCCCGACGGTGAGGAGGAGCGTTGGCGAGCGCCGGCGCTGGAAGACGGTTTTCACTGCAAACCTCCGATCGTGTGTTCTGTGGGCGACGGCCGTTGTGGGCGCGCGGAGCCTCGGGCGCCCCTGCCAGCCCCGGCCCGCCGCGGAAGGCGGGATCCATCCCCTGGTTAGCGGAGAGCCGGCCACTGGTCGGGCGGAGCCAGCCCCTACCTCTAGCGAGATCCGCACGACGCCTCCACCAGGACAACCTCCCTTATTTCACGCTCTCTCGCAACAAGCCGCGACTAGATACTAAGCCTTAGCCGCGTCCGCAACCGGGTCCCTCAGCGGGATCCTTCGGCGGCCGCTGCCAGCGTCGATTGAGCATCCGGTGGATCAAGCAATCGTCCCCAAGATCGAGGAGACGTGCTCAGCCTCCAGAGGCCACGCCGACGACTTGCCGATCTGGAACGACGCCTGTTAGGGCAGCGGCTGTTGCATGACGGAGTGAACACCGAGAATCAGTGCGCGGCCGTTCGTCGATTTGGCCGCTGACCGTCGCGTCGATCTTGAGCGAGCAGCTGGCGTGTAACGCGGCCGAGCTCGAGCAGCGATAAGACGGCCGCGAGAACGACCAGGACGGCTACGGGGACACCCGAAAGCTTCTGAGCCCAGCTGCACCCAGCGCGGTGACATTCGGACGCGATCGTGAGCATCAGCCAGAAAAACGCCGGGGGAATGAGAGCAAGCACTACGCCGATGGCGGCTCGCAAGGGACTCGGCTTCAGCGCGACGAGTACAAGAGCGCTCGCTGCCAGAAGCGCGCCCCACATCGCGAACGGAGCCTCATTGACGTCTCCGGCCCAGTAGGCCCACAGTGTCGCCATCTCCGCTGTGACCAGACAGGACACGATCAATCCGGTTCGCCGCAGCAGCCGCGTCAGTCGCGACTCGTGGCGCCTAATCCATCCCAACCGCTCGACGCAGACGATCAGAAGCGCGCCGCCGACCACAGCGAAGGGAACTACAAGCAAGAGCGTCGCTTCGAGGGGCACGTTCAAGAAGTACCCGATACGGTGCTCGTAGCGACAACGACGTCAGGCTGATAAAGCCGCTCCGCACCGCGCCGATAGCGGCCGCCGGGGGCGTCGCGGCCCGCTTCGCGCGAGGCGAAGCCCGCCGTGCGCCGCGCCGTGCGCCGTGCGCCGTGCGCCGTGCGCCGAGACTGCCACAACGGACATGAAGACGGCAGTCTTGTTCTAGCTCACGGTCGACGTCCGCAACTCCGGTCCTCTACCGACACAACAACTCGCGCGTGTGCGCGAGGAGCGGATCCGCGCCGTCCCACCACCGAACCTTCAACGGACGCGGCGAGCGAACAAATGCTTGTGTGCCGCCGGTGAGTGTGGTTCGCAGCAGCGTGCGCGCCTAGAGGCGCGCTTGAGGCGGCGGCGGCGTGGGTTGCAGCGCCTTGCCGGTTCCCGCGATGCGTATCCCCAACGCGATGCGCCCCGCCCCCGTTGGCAGAAGGCGGACTGTCGTGTTCAGGCGCGGCGGTTATTCGGTCATGGGCAGGCGTTTGGCGGGGGAGGCACCGCCGACGCGTTGCAGCTTGGTGTTGACGATCGCGTTCCGATCGCGCGGCCGGCGCGGCGCCCGTCCTCGTTTGAGAACTGGAAGTGGATTCCCTGGAAGATGAGGGGCTTCCGTCTTAACCGGTGCGCTGCAAGAGCCGAACGAGCCCGCGGCCCGGCTCGACGCGGCCGTCGCGGGTCCGTTCCAGCAGAGCCGCACTCAAAGCGTCCGGCGCGGCGTGATCGCCAGCACCTCGTGGACCCCGCAGCCGCGCTGACGCCAGGCCGCCCCGTGCTGGGCGCCGATGGCGCGGCTTGCTCGCATTGCCCCGGCCGGTCAGGGCTGCGATGGTACGTCGATGTTCCGACGCCTCACGCTCGCGCTCGTGCTTGCCGGCCTCGGCCTGGCCACGTGGGGAGCGCAGACGTCGGTGGCCTGCTCGCTCGCCGGTCCGCCACCACCGCTGCGCGAACGATTGGCGGCGGCCGCGGGCGCGTTCGTCGGCACCGTCATCTCGCGCCGCGACACGCCGCCCGGGCCGGGCGGCTTCGTCGGGAGCGGTGATCCCACCGTGCTGGGCTTCACCGTCGAACATGCGTACAAAGGTGATCTGGGGTTCGAGGTCGATGTCATGACCGTGCGCAGCGGCGCGACGTGCGGCCTGGAGGCCCAGCCGGGCGACCGCCTGGCGCTGCTGCTGCGCACCGACGAACAAGGCCGCTGGACGGCAGGCCTCGGCGACAACGTGGACCCCGCAGAGCTCGAAGACGCCGCGCGAACGCTGGCCGCCGACGGACCCACACCGGCTCGGCTGAGCCTGATCGCGGTCCGGGCGCGCGATCTGCGCGTCCGCGTGACCGCCAGCCGGGCGGGGACCGCCACGCTCATCGCCCGCGTGGCGGGGCTGCGCATCCGCCGGACGCTGCGCTTCGCCGCGCCCGGCACCAGCACGGCGCGGTTGATCCCGGTCGCGCGCGGCGATCGCCGGCGCCTGACGGCCGCCCGGCGGCGACCCGGCCCGCTGCACGCCACCGTCACCGCCACGATGGCCGGCGCCCGCGCCTCGACGCGAACGACACTCGGCTAAGCGCGGCCGTCAAGCAGTCCTCCTCGGGGCTACCGCCGACACACGCTGCCCCAGCTTCCCCATCCAAGCGTCCGACCGGCTCCTTGGATGCCGACATGCACGGCCGCTCGGCCTCGAATGCGCCTGCCCGTTCAGCTCGCTGTCGCTTGTTTGAGTTGCCCATGTCCTCGAGCGGGACGCCAAACCGGACTGAGCGCCGCGCTGGCCGCACATCCCGCGGCGGAACCTCTTCTGGGACGCGCGCCTTGACGGCCTGTTCGATGTCAAGCCAGTTTACGAGACGGACCCGGACGCCCCTGACCCGAACCTCAGCGGACGACGATGGCGGCGGCACGCCGGGCCGTTACGCGAACTGAGCTCGTCCCACCAGCGAACCTCCACGCGACATCGCCCGCATCGGCTGCTCGCGCTGTTCGGCGCCTCGGTACAACGCCGTCTCTCCGCGGGTGCTTGACGGCGTTTGAATCGCGGGCATAGGGTGCGGCCGTGCACGCGAACGAACGAGTGATCCGCAGCACATATGAGGCGTTCGCTTCGGGTGACCTGGAGGCCGTTGGGGAGCGTTTGGCCGATGGCATCGTCTGGCACTCGCTTGGTCACAGCCGTTTCTCGCGCGACTACACCGGCCGCGACGACGTCTTCGGACTGTTTGGCGCGCTGTTCGAAGAGACCGACGGGAGCTTTCGCATCGAGCTACACGACGTACTCGCCAATGACGAGCGCGCGGTCGCGCTGACGACAAACCGCGCCGAACGCGTAGGCCGCACGCTCGTATACGAGGAGGCCGCCGTGTTTCGAATCGTCGACGGGAAAGTCGCCGAGGCTTGGCTCTACGTCGACGATCAGGAGGCTCACGCCGCCTTCTTTCGCGCGTAGAGACGGCCGCGCTCTGCGCGCGTCAAACCTGCGCCGCGGCCTCGCCCGTGGGGGGGAACCTTGGGTTCTCGCGGTGATCGCAACAGTGGCCTGTTGAGCGGGGTCTTCTGAGGTGCGTCCGGTGGGGCTGGTGGGGTGGTCGTCGGTTGCCGCGGAGGCGAGCCCGGAGGGCGAGGTGCAGCGGCGAGCGACGCGCGCGCCGGCGCCGGGGGCCCGTCTTTGCAGCGGGTCGCGTCGGCGAGGTCAAGAGGTGCTCGATGAGTCAGTTCACCAGTCGGATGGACACCGAAACGCTTCAGGTGTTCTGGGCTGCGTTGCAGCGCGGCGAGTTCATCAGCGGCGCGGCCGAGCAGATCGGCACGTATCGCAAGCAGGGCTCGCGATGGGTCAGGGCGTGCGGCGGTGCTCGTCCTCGTCGCGGCCGCGATCTCAAAGGGGCGCTGTTTGACGTTCGCTGAGCGTGAGGAGATCGCCTTGGGGCATCGCGGGCGGCGAGACGATCCGCGCGATCGCGCGACGCCTGGGGCGCGCGCTGTCGACGGTGTCGCGCGAGCTGCAGCGCAACGCCGATCGCGATGGGCGTTACCGCGCGACGGCCGCGCACGCGCGGCCTATGACCGCGCGAGCGGTCCCAAGCCGGCAAGCTGGCGGTCAACGTGGCGCTGCGCGAGCGTGTCCAGGACGATCTGCTTAAGCGCTTCTCACCGCAGCAGATCGCTGGGCGCTTGCGCCGAAAGTTCCCCGACGACCCGGAGATGTGGGTGTCGACCGAGACGATCTACCAATCGTTATACGTGCGATCGCGGGGCGCGCTGCGCCGCGAGCTGACGGCCTGCTTGCGCACCGGTCGCGCGCTGCGTCAGCCCGGCCGGCACTCCGGGACGCGTAAGAACCGCATGCTGGGGCGCGACATGATCAACATCAGCCAGCGCCCGGCGGAGGCCGTCGATCGCGCGGTGCCCGGCCGCTGGGAGGGCGATCTGCTGATCGGCAAGCGCAACCAGACCGCGATCGCGACGCTCGTCGAACGCAGCACCGGCTACGCGATGCTCGTCGCGCTGCCCGGCGGCTACAAGCCCGAGCAGGTCGCGCCGGCGCTCGCGGCGAAGATCCAGACGCTGCCCGAGGCCATGCGCCGCTCGCTGACGTGCGACCAGGGCCCCGGGATGCGCGACTGCAAGCAGATCCGCATCGACGCCGGCATCGACGTCTTCTTCGGTGACCCGCACGCCCCATGGCAACGCGGCTCTACCGACACGCAGCGGTGGCATCAGCCAGCACGATGCTGATTGCTACGGCTGCGGCAAGCAGCCGGCGCCCGCGGCGTCTTGCCGGAACCCGTGCCCGGTGCGGGCGGTTTTCGCGATCACGCTGGTCGATCTACCCGATCGCGCCCGGATGGCGCTCTGCACGTCTGCGCCAGCGGGAGCCGCGAGCTGCCGCCCACCTCACTGCCCAAGCAACCACAGCCGGGACTGGGCGCGGCGGTCGTGGTCGACCCCTCGAGAGGTGTCGGTCCCGCCTCTACGCAGCAGCGCCGACAGTGATCGCCGACGCCCGCCCGGTTCGAGTAGGCGGCGCGGCGGCGCGCGTGCTACCTGACGAAGTTGTGAAGTGGGAAGAGCCGTGGCTCGCCGGGGAAGCCGACCTCTTGGAGGACGGGACCGATGACCTCGCCAAAACGCTGGAAGGCCTCCTCGGACTCCCACACGTCGATGACACGAAAACCGTCGTCGGTCGGACCTGCAGCGTGGAAGAGGATTCCGCCGCCCGGCCAGTCGTCGAGCGAGTTGAGGCTCCCACCATCGGTGAGACGCGCCGCGACCTGGTCGTACTGCTCCTGGGTCCCGCCTGGGCTGTCGTGCACCATCAAGACCGGCATCTTGACCTCCTAGCTGGTTGACTTCGCGGCGACCCTCTCAGCGCATCGGGTCGTGGTCAAGTCCGGCACGATGCGGCGCGGTTGCTTTCGCCTGGCAGGGGCGCTCTGATCGGGCAGCAGTAGGCGGGTTGCAAAGCACGGGTGCCGGCGAAGGGCCGACGGTGCCGAGTGCCGGAACAGATGACTTCCGGCCGCGGGCCCTCCGAGCGCGCGCACCCCGGATTTGCTGCCCGCCGGCTGGCGCGCCGAGAGCTGCGCCGCTCTAGTTCTGGTGCCTCTCGCGGTACCGCTCGACGATGCGGGCCTGGACGTCCGCCTTGATCTGCTCGGAGACAGTCGGGGGCGACGGAGCGAAGCGACCGACCAGGACGGTGCATGCCATCAGCACGGTGCCGCAGACGACGACCACGTCGCGCGCCTCGAGCAGCCCGATCACGATAAGCGCGACCCCCGAGACCAGCAACAACCATCCACCGTTTCGCTGCATGCGCCGATGCTATGCCTCGACGACATCCATTTCCAGCTCAGAAGACCGCCAGATGGGTGACCACTCGCTCTCGCTCCGCTTCCGAGGCGATCCGGCAGCAGCCTCGCAGCGCCTCTCGGGACGAACAGCAGCAGGGCAGCAGGGCAGGGAGTAGCTGCGGCCAGGCTCAGTCCTAGGGTCTGCAAGGGGGTCCACATCCGAACCTCAACCGGGCGAGTCGGCCACCCGAGAGTGCCCCTCCTGCCTCAAGGCGACAGCGATGGCGCTCGACCTCCATCCGATCGGCAGCTCACGCGCGCCCTCATTGTGCCTATGCACGGGACGCAACGCGTGCGGCCAAGTGGCGCTTCCGCGGGTCGTCGCCAAGCGAGCACCTCGTCGGCACCCGCCTTAGGACGCCCGCATTCATGAGAGAGCGGGGCGCGGAACGCCGTAAGCGGATCCCTCCCTATCCGGACGGATCGTCTGCGGTGCAGAACAGGATCCGGCAGGGACGTCACGATCGCCTCGGAACACAGCGCCACGAGATCCTTGGTGGCCCGAAGCCCGCGCTGATCCGACGTCGGGCACTCAGCGCCTGGTCTCGTACCTGGTCAGCACCACGCCGTCGGGAAACGTCCGGGTCTCCACCAGGCTCAGGTTCACCCAGTTGTCCAGGGCCGTGAAGAACGGCGTGCCGCCGCCCACCAGGACCGGATGGGTGACGATCGCGTACTCGTCGATCAGCCCGGCCCGCATGGCCGCCGCGGCGAGTGTGGCACCGCCGATGTCCATGGGGCCGCCGTCGTCGGCCTTGAGCCTGGTGATCTCGGCGACTGTGCCACGTCGCGGCGAATCCTCGCGCGCGTACTCCGGGCGCAGTATGTTGCGGCCAACAGGGCAGTTCGCCGCCGTCCAAGGTGGCCTCATGAACCGGAGGGAGACCAATGGCTAAGCGCCATACATTCCTGGCGGCCGCGACTGCAGCGTTGGCTGCCTTCGCCGCGCCCGCCTATGCGCACCATCCCGACCACGCGTCCGGGAGCAAGGAGATGTTCGAGGGCGAGGGTGTGGTGCACGGCGATCAGCACGGCGGCAACGAGGGCCATCTGCCGCCGGTGCGCTACGGCGTCAACCTGATCGGCAAGGCCGAGGTCACCAATCCGACCGGCGCCGGCAACGACGGCCGCGTCGCGGACGTCTCGGCCTATGGCAACTACGCGTTCTTGACGGCGTTCCGCGATCCGACCTGCGAGCGCGGTGGGGCCCACGTGATCGACATGTCGGCGCCGCGAGCACCGTCCGAGGTCCAGGAAGCGTTCATGGACACGACGCCCGGCAACTACGCGGGCGAGGGCTCACAGACGTTGCGGATGAAGAACCGCTACTTCAACGGCGTCCTGTTCATCCATAACAACGAGACGTGTCCCGGTGCGCCGCAGCCGACGGCGCCGCGCACCCGCGGCGGCATCAACATCTGGGATGTCACCGACGCACGTGCGCCCAAGCCGCTTGCCATGCATGCCGGTGACTACACCAACCCCGGGGGCGGCGGCGACGACCAGGCCAACCAGACGCACAGCGCGTTTGCCTGGACGAACGAGTTCACCGGCCGCACCTATGTCGTGCTCGTCGATGACGAGGAGACCACCGACCTCGACATCATGGACATCACCAACCCGCGCAACCCGCAGCTCGTGAACGACTCGCTTGATCTCGACGAACCGCCGTTCTCCGTTCAGCAGGAGACGCCGGAGAACCTGACGTCGGTGTTCTCACACGACATGACGGTCAAGAAGATCGGCCGCCGCTACGTCATGAACGCCTCCTACTGGGACGGGGGCTACGTGCTGCTCGACGTCACCGATCCGCAGCCCGGAGAGGTTTCGCTGATCGCGGAGTCCGACTTCCCCGCGCTGGACGAGCAGCGCCTTGCGCGCGGGCAGGAGATCTCGCCGGAGGGCAATGCACACCAGTCCGAGTTCTCACCCGACAACCGCTTCCTGCTCGGGACGGACGAGGACTTCAACCCCTATCGCGTCGTCGCCACGATCACGTCCGGTCCGGCACAGGGCGCGACCTTCAACGCCGCCTCGGCCTCGGCGACACCGCCGATCGACGAGGAGACGAGCATCACGGGCAGGCCGACCTTCGTGGGCACCGCCTGCGAGCCGCTGCCCGCCGGCAGCGGCGTGGCGCTGATCGAGCGTGGCGTCTGCACCTTCCAGCAGAAGCTCGACACGATCGAGGCCGCGGGCTACACGGGCGGCATCGTGTTCAACGCGATGCGCGAGGATTGCCAGGGACTCATCACGATGCTGGCGGAGGGCGACATCCCGTTCGTGTTCACAGACCGGCTCGCAGGCCTGCGCCTGCTGCAGGTCGCGGGCGTGAACGAGACCACCGCGTGCACGACGGCCACGCCTGCCCCGGGCACAGCGGCTGCGATGGCGACGATCGAGGCCGTCTTCGATGGCTGGGGCTATCTGCGGTTGTTCGGGACCGACGTGCCGGGACGCCCCGGGACAACGGGATCGATCGAGCAGATCGACACGTTTGCCATTCCCGAGTCCCAGGACGCGCGCTATTCCACCCGCTTCGGGGACCTCTCGGTGCACGAGGTGGCCATGGACCCCGATCAGAGCAGCCGGCTCGCCTACGTCAGCTACTACGCCGGCGGGTTCCGGATACTGCGCTACGGCAGAAACGGGCTGCAGGAGGTCGGCGCCTTCATCGACGAGGGCGGCAACAACTTCTGGGGCGTGGAGGTTCACAAGATGCGCGGCAGGCAGTACGTGCTCGCCAGCGATCGCGACTACGGCCTCTACATCTTCAGGCCGCGGCCGCGGAGGTAGATAGATAGCACCAGCCCCCGGGAGGCGGCCCGTCGGCCGCCTCCCGCCGGGCGTGGCGCCGCGCGTTGTCGCGGCAGCCGCTTGCCGGGCGGCTACACCGGCGCCAACCTCCTCGGCCGCGCGCATGCGCGTCCGCACGAGCTGCGCGCAGCCATGACGCCGACGCCGGCGTACGACGGTCGGCCGTCGCGCCGATGGGCGAACTCACCTCGGCCGAGCACGCCTGGGACGCGACCTCGTCGCCCGAGCATGGCCGGAGCTCGGCTGGCACGTCGTCGGCCGACGGCGCCGGCCACCTGGTCGCCGTCACCGTCCAGAGCATCTGCCGAGGCGCGCTCGGGGGATATCGCCGACCAGTTTCCACATCGCGACGGTCCTCGGGACCGACACGGTGAACCGCGCGCCCGCCTTCCTGAGCGCGATCAGCAGCCCGACGACGTAGTAGGCGGAGTCGACACGGAACGTGACGTTGCCGGTGTGCCCGGCCGATCGCAGCATCCCCAGCGCCCGGGCGCGCGAGCGTCGCAGACGCCGCAGCGGTCAGCTTCTCGCGGTTACCGCCGACGAGTTCAGCGGTCAGCGCGCGGCCGCGTTGCGCCCACAACGCGATGTGCGGCGCATACGCCAGACAGCCGTGACGCGAGCGCGCTGCGCCGCGCTTGTGGCCATCCACTTCAAGCTGCGTAGCGTCCAGATCGATCGTCGCGTCCTCGCCCGGGTCGCGGCCAAGCGCACGATCCAGGCGTCCGCCGACGCGGGCGATCGCCCGCCGATCGCTTGGATGTGACAGCGCCGAAAGCGCCTGGCGAACTGACGCGCCGTCGCCGCGGCCGGCCCCCGCCGCGCGCCGCGAAGATCCGTCCCGGCCTGGTCGACGCGCAGCTCCTCGATGTCATCGAAGCACTCGCCGGCGCAGCGCGTCTCGGCCGTGCGGCGCCTAGCCGCCGCGATCGGCGCCGTTGGGGCGCTCGTGCTGAACCTGGGTGCAGCGCACCTGCGCGACCAGCGGGTTGGCTGCTGGCCAGGCCCGATTTGCGCACGACGATCGGCACCCGCGACCGCGCGCTCCTCGAGCTGCTCGCGCGCGCGGGACTCAGATGCGCAGAACTCGCCCGTCTGACGCTACAGACATCCAAGGACGCGGCCGCCAACCCGACAAGCGCCGCCCTACTCGCACCGCGACGCGCCGACCAGACACCGGAGGGACCGCCGCTCAAACTTCTACAAGATCCCGGAGAGCCTCCGGAACTTCTCGAACTGTGACAACACCATCGCCCCGTCTGGAGCGCAGTCGTCAACCCAGCAGACAATGGGGGGCGCCTGCGCACCAAGATCCGACTGCTGTTCAGCCTCGGAGGAGTAGCGCGTGCACCGTGATCGAGGCACCGGCGGAGGTCTTCAAAAAGCCGGGGAACATTGGGTTCCCGAGCGGGACGACCGAGGGCGGCCGACACTCGTCTCCGTGCCGCCCGGCGCGTCCCGCTGCCGATGGGCTACCGGCACGCGATCGCGGCTTTCGGATTCGCCTCTGGCTGAGGAGGAGGCCAGCCGCTCGAGAGACGAGGCTACTCGTCGTGTCGCCTCCCCCGCCCATCCGCCATCGGCTGCGAGACTGCGGCCAGGATGATGCGTGGGTCGGTTGCGGCGGTGACATAGTGCTGTTGGATTCGGGTCTAGGGAGACGCCGTCGTGAGCGAGCAGGCGCAGGGAGTCGAGGTCAATGGGTCGCACGGCGAGCGCTTCGACGAGATCCTGACCGCGGGCGCGCTTGACTTCGTGGCGCGGTTGCACCGCCAGTTCGATAGCACGCGCCGCGAGCTGCTGGCCGCGCGGATGGAACGCCAGAAGGAGCTTGACGCGGGCGGCACGCTTGACTTTCTGTCGGCCACGAGGGAGGTGCGCGAGGGCGATTGGACGATTGCGCCCGAGCCCGACGCGCTGCAGAATCGCCGGGTCGAGATCACCGGCCCGACGAGCCGAAAGATGGTCATCAACGCGCTGAACTCGGGGGCGTGCGGGTTCATGGCGGATTTCGAGGACTCCAACTCGCCGACCTGGAGGAACATGATCGGCGGCCAGGTGAACCTCGCCGACGCGGTTCGCGGCACGATCGAGCACGAGGAGAACGCCAAGCAGTACAGGCTGAACGACGAGGTCGCAACGCTGCTGGTGCGTCCGCGCGGCTGGCACCTCGAGGAACGCCACCTGCTCGTCGACGGCGAACCGGTGGCCGGCGGTGTCGTGGACTTCGGCCTGTACATCTTCCACAACGCCCGCGAGCTGCTTGAGCGCGGCGGCGGGCCGTACTTCTACTTGCCGAAGATCGAGTCGCATCGTGAGGCGCGCCTGTGGAACGAGGTCTTCAACGTGGCCGAGGACCACATCGGGCTGCAGCGCGGCACGGTCAAGGCGACCGTCCTGATCGAGACGCTTCCGGCCGCATTTGAGATGGATGAGATCCTCTTTGAGTTGCGAGAGCACTCGGCGGGCCTCAACGCCGGGCGCTGGGACTACATCTTCTCGGCGATCAAGCGCTTCCGCACGCGCCCGGAGTTCGTCACGCCGGACCGCACGAAGATCACGATGACCGTGCCGTTCATGCGCGCCTATACCGAGCTGCTCGTGAAAACCTGCCACAGACGCGGCGCGCACGCGATTGGGGGCATGGCGGCGCAGATCCCCAGCCGCACCGATGAGCAGGCCAACGAGATGGCCGTTGCCGCCCTTCGCGAGGACAAGCGGCGCGAGGCGGGCGACGGCTTTGACGGCACCTGGGTGGCGCACCCCGACTCGGTGGCCGCGGCGATGCAGGAGTTCGACGAGGTCCTCGCTGACAAGCCGCACCAGGTCGATCGCCGGCGAGACGATGTCGAGGTGAGCGTCGAGCGGCTGCTCGACGTGCCGGCCACGCCGGGCGATATCACAGAGGAGGGTCTGCGCAGCAACATCAACGTCGCGATCCAGTACATCTCCTCGTGGTTGCGGGGCGTCGGCGCGGCCGCTATCTACGGGATGATGGAGGACGCTGCCACGGCCGAGATCGCGCGTGCCCAGGTCTGGCAGTGGGTCCGCCACCGCGCCAACCTCGAGGATGGACGCACGATCACGGCCGAGCTCGTGCGCGAGCTCGAGACCTCGGAGCTGGAGAAGATCCGCGCGGAGATCGACGACGACGACTGGTTTGAAACCGAGGGCCGCCCGGGCCTCTCGCGAGAGATCTTCGAGGAGGTGGCGCTGGCCGAAGAGTTCGTCGAGTTCCTGACGCTGCCGGCCGGCGAACGTCTGGAGGAGAATGCCAATTAGGACGAGCCGCCGAAATGGGAGCGCGCCTCGCAGCCGAGACCCGCACCGCGATCGTGAACCCCGGGTTGCGGTAGACGGCGGCTCTTGGCGCCCACGCGTCTTGAACTGGATCTGCGGCAGGCGGGCGTACGTTGCACGCGCGTGGAAGGAGAAGCCGGGTCGGGGCTAAGCACGCGTCTTCGCCGGGTAGGGCTGCGAGATGGCAACGGTGGTTGGACTGGTCGGTTCGTACGGCGGCCTGAATGCGGGCGATGAGGCGATCCTCACGGTTGCGATCGCGCAGTTGCGCAAGGCGGTTGCCGGCGTCGAGATCGTGGTGTTCTCGCGTGACTGCGACCACACAGAGCGTCATCACGATGTCGATCGCGTCCTGGCCGCGCGTGAGGCCGTGCGCGAGGATCTCGATGGCGAGATCAGGCGGATGGACCTCATGCTGCTCGGCGGCGGCGGCATCCTGTATGACCACGAGGTTGAGTCCTATCTGCGCCTCGTGCGCTTCGCGCAGGACGCGGGGGTCGCGACCGCGACCTATGCCGTCGGCGCGGGGCCGCTGGAGCGTCCGGCGGATCGCGAGTCGGTCGCGGCGGTGCTGAACGAGATGCAGCTCGTCACGGTTCGCGAGAAGGCGGCGAAGCGATTGCTTGAGGAGAGCGGGGTCAAGCGCGACATCTGGGTGACGGCAGATCCAGCACTGCTGCTCGAGCCCGAGCCGTTCACCCGGCGGATGCTCGAGCACGAGGCGCTGTCGGCCGGCGAGCGGCTCATCGGCATGTCCGTGCGCGAGCCCGGCAGCGCGATGTCGGAGCTGCAGGCGGGCGAGTACCACGCGTTGCTCGCAAACGCTGCTGACTTCATGGCCGACCGCTTCGACGCCCAGGTCGTGTTCGTGCCGCTCGAGCACAAGGACATCCGTGAGTCGCATCGGGTCATCGGGCGGATGGCGTTGCCCGAGCGCGCCTGGGTGCTCAGACGCAGCTACGGCCCGCGCGAGCTGCGCGGGCTGATGGAGCATCTCGACATGGCCGTCGGGATGCGCCTGCACTTCCTGCTGTTCGCCGTGAGCGCGGGCACCCCGGTCGCCGCGCTGCCATACGCGACGAAGGTCCGCGACTTCCTCGACTCGCTCGATGTGCATTCGCCCGACCCGCAGCGCACAGGTCATGCCGGGGCGCTGCTGTCGCACATCGATCGCCTGTGGGACCGCCGCGACGAGCAGATCGAGCATGTTCGCGAGCGTCTGCCGAGCCTGCAGGACGCGGCTCGCGAGAACGTCCGCCTGATCGTCGATCTCCTGGATCGCCATGCCCCCGCTGCAGCGTCCTGAACGCCCGGCGCAGATCACGCTGCCCGCGCGCCGTGCGACCGTCGCGGCGCAGCCGGATGTCGTGGTCGTCGGCGGAGGGCCCGCCGGGATCGGCGCGGCGGTCGGAGCCGCACACGCGGGCGCCGATGTCCTGCTCGTCGAGCGCTACGGGTTTCTCGGCGGCAACGCCACCGTCGCGCTCGTCATGCCGCTCATGTCCTGGCACAACGAGGTCCGCGGCGCGCGTGCACGCGGCGACGACGAGCCGCTTCGGCTGCTGCCCGCCGACCACGGGCCCGGTGAGCCCGTCGTGGCCGGAGCGCTGCTGGAGCTCATGGAGCGCCTGCTTCACCGTTGCGGTGCGATCGCTCCCAGCGAGGAGACCGGATACACGGTCCCGATCGACCCTGAGGCATACAAGTCCGCTGCCCTGGAGCTGCTTGACGCGGCCGGCGTGCGCTATCTGCTGCATGCCTTTGCGTCCGGTGTGATCGGCGAGCCGCTCCGACCCGATGGGGTGGTGCTCGAAACGAAGTCGGGCCCGCTGGTCATACAGGGCGCGGTGATCGTGGACGCCACCGGCGACGGCGATCTCGCCGCGGCCGCGGGTGCGGATTACGAGGTCGGTCGCGACGACGGGCTCGTGCAGCCGATGACGCTCATGTTCCGCGTCGCGGATTTCGAGCGTGAGCGCTTCGCCGGCTACGTGCGTGAGCATCCCGACCAGTGGCGCGGCGTGTCGGGGCTCTGGAAGCTCATCGAGCAGGCGCGCGCAGCGGGGGAGCTCGATCTGCCGCGTGAGGACATGCTGTTCTTCGCCACGCCACATGAGCGGGAGGTCAGCGTCAACAGCACCCGTGTGTCCGGCGCGCTCGGCATCGACGTGTTCGACCTCACCCGCGCCGAGCACCTCGCGCGCCACCAGATGGACCAGATCATGCGCTTCCTGCGCAAGCGCGTCCCCGGTTTCGACGACGCGTACGTCATGCAGAGCGGCACCCACATCGGCGTGCGCGAGACGCGCCGCATCGTTGGCGACTATCAGCTCACTGCCGACGACGTGCTGCGCTCGCGCCGCTTCGCCGACGTCATCGCGCGTGGCTCATATCCGATTGACATCCACGATCCCGAGGGCGGCCGCGGCACCCTGCTCGAGCGCCTCCCGACGGGCGGCGCCTACGACATCCCGCTGCGGTGCCTGATCCCGCGCAACGTCGACGGGCTGCTCGTAGGCGGACGCTGCATCTCCGGCACGCACGAGGCGCACTCCTCCTATCGCGTCACGCCAATTGCGCTCGCGACCGGTCAAGCCGCTGGCGTCGCCGCCGCGCTCGCGGCGCAATCCGGCCTCAGGCCGCGCGAGCTCGCGGCCGGCGACGTGCAACGAAAGCTCGTCGAGCAGGGCGCGAACCTCGGGGACGCGCTGGCACTGCCCTAACGCTCGCTCACGGGTATCGCGGGCCCGTACGTCGCCGAGAGATCGCGCCCTGCGCCGATCAACCCGCGGCTGCGCGAGCTGTGCAGGGCGGTCGGTGCGCGACGCCGCGGAGCGCATCGGCACGGTGGCCTTCATGTGGGTGCCCGCTGACACGGAAAGGCGCATCGCGCCGCTGGCGAGCGTCAGCGCCTGCGCGAGCTGCGGCTCGGCGGCGGGCGTGATGTCGCCGGAGTGCCATGCCCCGGCGAGGTTCGACACCGGTGGGGTGGCCGGACATTGGCGCCCAGTTGCCTGGCGATACCGGCCTGGGCCTGCGCGGGCAGAGTCCTGGCCAGCGAGGTGAGGCGTGCGATCGCGGTTTCGCGGCTGCGGAGGTTGTTGTTCAGTGCGGCGGCCATGGCGGCCTGTGCGTTGTCGCTGACCTCACCGCGATCCGGCGGCCGCGTTGTCGTTAGCCTCGACGCGGTCGGCGACCATCGTGAGCGCCTGGTCGGCGTTGCGCACGTGCGCCTCGACGCTGTTGACGGACGGATTGGAGTGCGCGGACGCCATCGAGGGGCGCCCAGGACGGCATGGCGACGGCGCCGCCCGCCATCTTCGTGAGGTGCTTCATGGTGGTGCCGTAGCCGGGCTGCCTCGCAGGATGCGGGGCCCGTAGGTTTGCGCCCCTGTCTCGCGGCGGGTCTGCCTTTGTCGAAGACCTTCTGCGCTCTGACAACGAAGCAAACGGGTCCGCGTAAGGGTCCGCAACCGGGACCGCGTCAGCAGCTGCGCTCGAACTCGTGGCGCGACGTCGTCGCCTCCCGTTTGACCCGTCCGAACTGAAACCCGGGACAGGGGGCGTCATACGGCACACGGTTCGGCAAGCCAGGCGCTCATGCTTGGTCGCGGTCCGCGGTGGCGACAAATACCAACGTTGGATTTCGCGCGGATGATGGCGCTACGCGATGTTCTCCAGCGCCGGTCGCACCTCTTCCCAATCGCAGGCGTCACGGCTCGCGCCGCGGCCGTCCGGCGTTCGAGCGCGCACGACGCGCGCGCGCGGCGTGGGCGGCAGGCACGCCGAGCAGGCCGATCGCACCGAGGACGAGCAGGACCGTCGTCCCCACGTCGTCGAGGGCGCCGTCCGTGAGGACCGCGTGGCCGATGCCCAGCGCGATCACCACCACCGCGAGGTATGCGTGCAGCAGGCGCCACGTTCCCGGGCTGATCGGCAGCCGCGCGCGCAGCGCGCCGAGCGCCACCACGCCGAGCAGGGCGATCGTCGCGATCAGCGCCATCCGGGCGCGGGTCGGGCCGTCGGGCGAGAGCGCGAACCACGCGTCGCCGGGCGACTCGGCGAACAGCGCGCCGACGTGGACGAGCACCAGGCAGAGCACCGCGGCGCCGAGCATCTGGTGGCGGCCGATCCGCCGCCGCCGCGCGAGCAGGGGCTGAAGCGCCAGGGCGGACGCGGCGAGCGTTCCCGCGGTCGTCGACAGCACGAGCGCCGCGGACGCACCGGCGAGGTGGCGATCGGTCAGCGCCAGGCCGAGCGGCAGCGCGACGACCACTGCGGCCGCGACCGTCAGCGCCGCCGTGCGCGGCTCAGCCACCGCGAGCGAGCGTGAGGTTGACCACGGCCCGCTCGTCGTCGAGGTCGACGACGCGCCGGATGAACACCTCGCGGTACTCGTCGTCGTCGTAGCCGACGTGGATGTTGGGCTCGCCGAACTGCGGGACGGTCGGGTCGGTCTCGATGCGGTAGCGACCGTCCGAGCCGGAGCGCACGCTGGCCCGGTTGTCCTGCTCGCCGCCGGTCTCGGTCGCGAGCCAGACCTGGATGCGCACGCCCTCGAGCGGCCGGCAGCCGCCGGCCGAGCGGACGAGCCCGGTGATCACGAAGCCGCTCCCGAGCGAGGCGCGCTCGGGAGCGTCCGGGATGTAGTTGTTCGTGCCGCCCGGGTTGCTCTGCGTGGCCTTGCAGTCGCGCTCGGGGGACGGGTCCGGAGCTTCGTCGGCCGGCGGCCGCGTCTGCGTGACGCGTTCCGGACCGGACTCGCCGACGTTCTCGGCGCCGGTGCCGGACACCTCGCTGTCGACCAGCGCGGCCACGATCCCGACGGTCACGAGCGCGAGGAGGAGTCCGAGCAGCCAGGGCCGGCGCACGCCGCTGACGATAGGCGACCTCTGAGACGGGAGCGCTCGTTCGACCGGCGGGCGATCGGCGGCCAACCGAATTTGGACGAGCGTCGATGGGCCGCCCGCGGTACGGGCCGTAGCTTGGATGCATCACCGCCGGCGAGCTTTCCCGTCGTCGGCGGCGACACGGCACAAGGCGTGATGATCGCCCACGCCGGCCCGCTGCAAATGCCGAGGGCAACGGCCGGGACCGTCCATCCTCCCGGTCCCGGCCGGTCCTCGCAGCGGCGCATCGCCTGACGCCACGTGGGTAGGTCCAGGATGTGATCCTCGCGATCGACCAGGGCACGACCGGGACGACCTGCCTCGTCTTCGACGAGTCCGCGCAGCTGGCCGGCCGCGCCTACCGTGAGTTTCAGCAGCACTTCCCGCGGCCGGGCTGGGTCGAGCACGACGCCGGCGAGATCTGGGACACGACGATCGCCGTGGCGCGCGAGGCGCTCGCGGACGGCGGGGTCGGCGACGGCGAGCTGCAGGCGATCGGCATCACCAACCAGCGCGAGACCGTCTGCGTGTGGGATCCCGAGACGGGCGAGCCGCTGCACCACGCGCTCGTCTGGCAGGACCGGCGCACGGCCGAGCGCTGCGACGAGCTGCGCGCGGCGGGCCACGAGGCGCTCGTGCGCACGCGCAGCGGGCTCGTCCTGGACCCCTACTTCAGCGCGACGAAGATCGAGTGGATGCTCGCGAACGTCGACGGGCTGCGCGACAAGGCGCAGGACGGCCGCGCCGTCTTCGGCACGATCGACGCGTGGCTGGTCTTCAAGCTCACGGGCGAGCGCCGCACCGACGTGACCAACGCGTCGCGCACGATGCTCTTCGACATCCACCGCGGTGATTGGGACGACGAGTTGATGGCGCTCTTCGGCGACGTGCCGCGCGCGGCGCTGCCCGAGGTGCTGCCGAGCATCGGCGAGTTCGGCACGCTGCGCGGCGGCGTGCTCGGCGCCGGCCACGACGGCGTGCCCGTCAGCGGCATCGCGGGCGACCAGCAGGCGGCGCTCTACGGCCAGGGCTGCCTCGAGCCGGGACTGGGCAAGAACACCTACGGCACCGGTTCGTTCGTGCTGCTGAACTCGGGGGAGAGCGTGCCGACGGCACCGCCCGGGCTGCTCGCGACCGTCGCCTGGGGGATCGGCGAACGGACGATCTACGCGCTCGAGGCCGCGATCTTCGTCACCGGCGCCGCGGTGCAGTGGCTGCGCGACGGCCTCGGGATCATCGAGGCCGCGGCCGAGACCGGCGAGCTCGCCGCGTCGCTTGACTCAAACGACGGCGTCTACTTCGTGCCCGCCCTGACCGGCCTCGGCTCGCCGCACTGGGATCCGTACGCGCGCGGCACGATCGTCGGGCTGACACGCGGCAGCAGCCGCGCGCACGTCGCGCGCGCGGCGCTCGAGGCGATCGCCTACCAGGCCGTCGACGCCGTGCGGGCGATGGAATCCGCCTCCGGCCAGCCGCTCGCCGAGTTGCGCGCCGACGGCGGTGCGACCGCAAACGCCTGGCTCATGCAGTTTCAGGCCGACATGCTCGGGGTGCCCGTCGCCGTCGCCGAGCTGGCCGAGACGACGGCGCTCGGCGCCGCGCTCCTGGCCGGCGTCGGGGCCGGTGCGTGGACGCAGGACGACATCGCGCGGCGCGACACGGCCGGCGCGCGCTACGAGCCGCAGATGGGCGATGACGAGCGCGCCGAGCTCATGGGGCAGTGGCAGCGCGCCGTGCAACGTGCCGGAGGCTGGGCTCGTGGGTAAGGTTCTCCTATGGCGGGACTGAAGCGTTCAGAGCAGCTCGCGGCGATGGGCACGGGCGGACGCGACGAGCGCCCGGCCGAGGACTTCGCCGCCTTCCACGAGCGCACCCGCACCAAGGAGCCGGACTTCGCCTACGAGATCGTGCGCGTCCTGACCGGCCTGTGGGCGCTGACGTTCTTTCGCACGCGCACGATCTCCAGCGAGAAGGTCCCGCAGAGCGGCCCCGTGATCCTCGCGCCGAACCACGGCTCGTTCATGGACCACTTCTTCCTCGGCGCGTTCATCCGCCGCAAGGTGCAGTTCATGGCGAAGTCGCAGCTCTTCCAGCCGCCGCTGCAGTACGTCTACTCGCACGGCGGCGTCTTTCCGCTGCGCCGCGGCCACCGCGACGAGGAGGCGTTCATCACCGCGCGCGCGATCCTCGAGCGCGGCGGCACCGTCGCGATGTACTGCGAGGGCACGCGCTCGCGCGACGGCAAGCTCTCCGAGCGGCCCAAACCCGGCATCGGCAGGCTCGCCCTCGAAACCGGCGCTGCGATCGTGCCGGTCGCGATCCACGGCTCGGCGAAGGTGCGCAACTGGCGCAAGGGCGAGTTTCCGAAGGTGACGGTCCAGTACGGCGACCCGATCCGCTGGGAGTCCGTCGAGGAGCCCACGCGCGACCAGCAGATGGCCGTCGCCGAGGAGATCTTCGGTGAGATCAAGGTCCTGTACTCGGGCCTGGAGACGCTCGGCCGCAAGGGCGTGCTGCAGCGCCTGCGCGAGCAGCGCCGCAGCGAGCGGCGCCACGCCGCCACGGCGTAGCGGCCTACGCCACCGGCACGTGCGGGTGCGCGTCGCCGAGCGCGAACGGCGCGCGTGGATCGTCGAGGCGCTCGAGCATCCGCGTCTCGCGCGGCAGCAGGCCGAACGCCAGGACGACGAACGCGACGCTGGCGCCGCCGAGCAGCACCTCCGTCGCGCCGAGCACCTCGGCGGCCGGGCCCGCCAGCACGTAGCCCAGCGGCACGAGCCCGAGCGAGACCGTCCAGTCATACGACGTCACGCGCGAGAGCTTGTCGGGCGGGATACGCTCCGCGAGCGCCGTCAGCCACCAGACGTCGAACAGCGACACGCCGGTGCCGGCCACGACCATCGCGGGGACGACGACGGACAGCGGCGCGCCGACCGCGTACAGCGCGATCGCCCCGGGCCACGGCAGGATGCAGGTCATCGCCTGCCGCATCGGGTAGCGCGGGCGCCAGCGCAGCGCGGCCAGCGAGCCGGCGACGGTGCCCGCTCCGAAGGCCGCGAAGACGTAGCCGAAGACGGCGATGTCGCCGTACTGCTCCTTTGCGACGATCGGGCCGACGACGAACAGCGGCGCCATCGCGCAGAACAGCGCGAGGCAGAAGGCCGCGAGCGTCGCCCACACCCACGCGCGCGAGCGCACCTCGGCAAAGCCGATCCGCACGTCGCCCCAGAGCGACGCCGGCGAGGCGGGCTCGGTTGCTGAGGCGGCCGCGGAGGCCGCCGCACCGCGCTCGCGCGGCGAGACCCGCACGAGCAGGGCCGCACTGACGAGGAACGTCAGCGCGTCGACGCCGAACGCTGCCGCGGGGCTGAAGCCGAGCACGAGCACCGTCGCGAGCGCCGGCCCGGCGAACTCGGCGAGGTTCGCGAACATCGTGGTGACGGCGTTGGCCTCCTGGATCTCATCCTCGGGCACGGTCTGCGGCAGCAGGCCGGTCGCGGCAGGGCGGTAGAACGCCTCGGCCGAGCCGAACAGGACGCCGATCACGACGAGATGCCAGACGCGCACGTCGCCGGTCAGGATCAGCAGCGCGAGCAGGCCGTGCAGCGCGAAGCGCACGAGATCGGTCGCCACGACGACGAGATGGCGCGGCAGGCGATCGGCGAAGACGCCGCCGACGAGCAGAAAGAAGATCAGCGGCAGGCTGTAGGCGGCCATGACGAAGCCGAGATCCGAGGCGCTGCCCGTCAGCTCGACGACGAACAGCGCGATCGCGACCAGGACGATCCGGTCGCCGACGACGCTCGCCGAGTTGGCGAGCCACAGGAGGCGAAAGTCGCGGTGGCGCAGGACGCGCAGGAGTTGACGCGGGCGTGGCATCGCGTACCGAGCGTGACAGCCGGCGGGGCCGGCGGCCGCGCGGATTCGAACCGCTCAACGCGGCTCGCCGTGCCAGTAGTCGACCTTGCTCGAGCGTTGCACGATGACGTCGTCCTCATGGTTGCCGGTCCAGATCGCGATCTTGTCGCTGTCGGGATAGACCGTCGCCGCGGGGTGGATGACGGTCGACCACATGAGCACGCGGACCGGGTCGCCGGTCTCGTTGCGGATCTGGTGTGCGCCCTGCGGGCCGCGCGGGAAGAAGACGACGTCGTCGGGCTCGAGTTCGTGCCTGCCGTCGGGATCGCGCACCGACGGCCGGCCGCTCAGCACCAGCAGCCACTCCTCCTCGCCGTACTCGTAGTGGTAGGGGCAGAGCGCCTGACCGGGCGGCAGCTCGTAGACGGG
>CADCVQ010000062.1:445-28066 GCA_902806175.1 uncultured Solirubrobacteraceae bacterium | reverse complement strand
GCTGACGTTGGGCGCGATGGTCCTGGCCGACAGCGGCGGACAGGACGGGGACGCCGTGCTGCCCCCTCCCCCGGTCCCACAGCGCGCGCAGCCGCTGGGCAGCGACCTGCGTGCCGCCGGCCGCACGGTCGACTGCCGCGGACGGCGGCCGCGCCCGGCCTCGCCGGCCTGCTCGATCGCGCAGGCCGCGCTGCCAGGTCGGCGTCTCGTGGTGCCCGCCGACGGGGCGATCTTCGGGTGGGCCGTGCGCGGCGCTCGCGGCGAGATCGCGCTGCAGGCGCTGCGACCGCGCGATGGCGGCGCTTCGCAGGTGGCCCGCTCGCAGTATGAGACCGTCAACAACACAACCCCGCATTACTTCCCCACCAACCTGCAGGTCCAGCGCGGGGACATCATCTCGCTGGAGGTGACCGAGGGGGCGGGCGTCGGGGTCGGCGCCACGACGGGCGCGACGACACAGCGCTGGTTTCCGACCCGCCGCGGCAAGCCGCCGGAGCCGCCCGAGAAGCGTCCCGGGTCCGGACTGGATCGCGAGGTCCTCGTGCGCGCCGACTACGTGCCGGGCGCCAAGCTGCGGGTGCCGCGCCAACTTGCCGGCGAGACCGCCGTGGGGGTCGCCGCCGGCCGCCCGGTCGCGCGCCGGCGGCTGACCTTCACGGACGGGCGCTCGGTGCGAATCGCGCTGGTGGAACTCGGTGATCGCGTCGTGCTCGACCTCTTCAGCGGCGGCCGGCGCGCAGCCCGGATCGGCGTTCCCGGCTTTCGCCCCGGCGGACGCCTGATCAACATGGCTGCCCTCAACTACGAAGACAGCGATGCCGCCGGCGAGGTCGGCGTCGAGTGGGTCAACAACAACTCGGCGCGGGTGCGAGAGCACTACTACGGCGTCTATCCCCGCAACTTCGAGTTCTACGACTGATCTGGGAGCGTGCAGGCCGGAACCGTCATCGCCGGGTTCCGGATCGACGAGGAGCTCGGTCGTGGGCCGCACGGCGCCCTGCACGTCGCCACGCAGCTCTCGCTCGGGCGCCGCGTGACACTCGAGCTCCTCGACGGCGATGCCGACGTCGCTGCTGGCGTACTGCGCGCCGCCCAGCTGCAGGCGGCGCTGCACCACCCGAATGTGGTTGCGGTCTATGACGCCGGTACATCCGAGCACGGGCCGTTCGTGGCACGCCGCCTCGTGCAGGGGCGCACGCTTGCCGGCGTCCGCAACCGGCGCGCCGCCCGTGTCGTCCTCGAGCAGGCCGCCGAAGCGCTCGACGCCGCGCACGCAGCGGGGCTGGCCCACGGGCCGCTCACACCGGCATCGGTGCTCGTCGACGCGAGCGGGCGCGCTCTGCTGGACCGCTTCGCGGTGGCGGGTCCGCAGTGCAGCATCGCAGCGGACCGCCGTGCGCTCGCGGCACTGGCCCGCGACTGCGTCGGGACGGCTGTTCCCGCTCCAGAGGGCCTGAGCGCGCGCGACATCGTCGCCGGCACGAGCGTGCGCGAACGCCATCGGGTCCGGGTGCTCGTGGCGCTCGGTGCAGTCGCGGCCGGCTCGGTCGGGGTGACCTCGACGCTCGTCCTCGCGGGTGATACCGCCTCCGATATCACCCTGCGGCCGGCGCCGCGCGTCGCGCACGCCACCTCGCCGCTGGGCAGCACGTTGTCCGCCGGGGCCGCAGAGCCGGTGTACTGCGCGGGGCGCCCTGCTGGCCTCAGTTCGCCGGCGTGCACGATCGTCCAGACGCGCTTGGGCCGGCGCGCGCTCATCGTCGCTGCCGACGGCGTGATCCGCCGCTGGGCCGTCCGCGGCGCGCGGGGGACGCTCGCGCTGCAGGTCGTGCGCCGCCGCGCGGACGGCAGCTACGCCGAGGTGCGCCGGTCGCAGTACGAGCGCCCGCCGGACAGCGGCCCGCATGCCTTCCCGGCGGCTGTGCCCGTCCGCCGCGGCGACCGCGTCGGGATCGAGCTGACACCCGGGTCCGGGATCGGCGTCCGGCGCGCACGGCCGGCGGCCGCGCTGCGCTGGATCGGTCCGCTCGAGATCATCCGCGCGCCGCGGGCGCCCAGCCAGATCCTGCGCACCGGGGCGGGCGAGCTGCTGCTTCGGATCGACGTCGCCCGCGGGGCGCGGCCCCGGCCGCCCGCAGGCGCACTCACCGGGGCGCGAGCGGCCTCGGCCGCGGGAGGCCGAGAGCTCGACGCCGCATACGTCGAGCTGGACGGCGGCGCCGTCAACCGCGTGGCGGTGGTCCGGCTTCCCGCGGGCTTGGTCGTCGACCTCCAGCGCGGCGGCCGGCGGCTGGCGCGCGTCCCCGTGCCCGACGCGGACCCTCGCGGCGAGCTCGTGGACCTCGAAGGTGGGTTCGTGTCCGATCGGCTCCTGCGCTTGCGATGGCTGAACTCCGGCGGCGGGGCTCCGATCATCCATGACTATGCCGTCTCCGCGACCGGCCTGCGCATGATCAACTGAAGCGGCCGTGACCTTCACCCGCCACGCATTCACTCCGGCCGAGCTCATCGAGCAGCTTGCGGCGGACCGCGGCGGGCGCCCCTATCTGCTGCTGCGCGACCCGCGTGGCGACCAGCGCCTGCTCGCGCTGGAGAAGACGTCGATCACCGTCGGGCGCCATGGCAGCAACGATCTCTCACTGCAGTGGGATCAGAAGGTCTCGCGCGTGCACGCGGGCATCGAGCGCCTCGGACCGAACTGGACAGTGGTCGACGACGGGCTGTCGCGCAACGGCACGTTTCTCAACGAAGCGCGCGTCGTCGGCCGTCGTCGCCTCAGCGACCGCGACGTGCTCCGTTTCGGTCAGACCGAGGTGCTCTTCCGCGATCCCGCCGAGTCACCCGAGCAGACGGCCGCGGCCGACGACGCCGCCGGGCTTGCGCGCCTGACCGACAGTCAGCGACAGGTGCTCGTGGCGCTCTGCCGACCGCTCGCCGCACCCGGCGGCGTCGGGACGCCGTCCTCCAACCGCGAGATCGCCGAGGAGTTGCATCTCTCGGTCGACGCGGTGCGCACGCGCCTGCGGGCGTTGTTCGACACCTTCGAGGTGCCCGACCTGCCGCAGAACCGAAAGCGCGCCGAGCTCGCCCGCCGCGCGCTTGCCGCGGCTGTGGTGACGCCGGCCGATCTCGCGCGCTGACCCAGGGCTATCCCTGAGATCGCTTGCTGCCGGGCGGCGCCTCACCGATGGTCGCGCGCATGGACCACTTCTCAGTCGGAGGTATCGATCGTGCGTCGTAACGAACATCTCAGCGCGCCGGTGGCGCTGCAGCGGGGGCGACCGCCGGCAGCCGCGAAAACGACGTTCGCGCTGGTCGTCGCCGTCGCCGCCGTGCTTTCGATGCTGGTGGCCGTGCCGGCAGGCGCGGCCACCCCGTTCAACGCCGGCACCGGTAGAGAGCCGCAGGTTGCCGTCGATCCCAGCGGCGTCGGGCACGTCGTCTGGCAGATCGAGGACGGCGACGACCGCATCGGCTACTGCCGCGTGCCCAGGAACGCTACGGCGTGCGACCTGACACGCGAGCTGTTCTTCCCGCACGAAGGCGGGGATTCCCCGGTTGGGCAGGGCAGCCCGCAGGTGTTCGCGCCCTCCGCGAGCAAGGTCGTCATCGTCGGGACCTGCTTCATCTGTGGAACCGGCGCGGACGCCACCGATCGGAGCTTCCGCTGGATCTCGACGACCGGCGGCACCACGTTCCCGGCCGCTCCGACTGAAATCGCCAACGGCGTAGACCCAGAAGGCGACGGGGCATACATCGAAACCGGCGACGTCGTGGTCGGGATCGGCAGCAGTGTCAGCGGCGGGTCGAGGATCATCGCCGGACCGACCGCGCTGGCGAACGCCCCGGTCGGGGTCCTCGCCGGCGGCCATGGCTACTCCCCCTCGGTTGTCCGCGTGCCGGGGCACAACCAGCTCGTCGCCGCCGCCAGCAGCCTCGAGGCGATCTCCTATTCGGTGTTCTCCGGCGCGCTGACGCCGGCGAACATCAACAACACCGCCAACTGGAGCGGCGCGCAGCCGCCGACCGCGCCGGTCGACGACGACCAGTCCTCGCTGGGCGCAGGCGGCGCGGGCGTGTTCCTCGCCTTCACGCGCTTCATCCCCAACGACAACCAGGTCATCGTCCAGCGCTATGACCCGGCAACGAAGGCGTTCGCCGCCCCAGCGGCGATCGAGGGACCCGCGACGATCGACAACCACTCCGCCGACTACACCGACATCGCGGTCGACAACGCGGGGCCGCACGTCATCTGGCGCACGCTGTTCGACGACGGTCGCCTGCGCTACCGCCGCTCGACCGACGGCGGCGCCACCTACGGCCCGGTGCTGAACATCGCGACGCGCGACACGTACATCGATCCGCAGATCGCCGTCGCGCCCGACGGCAGCAGCGGGTTCGCGGCGTGGACGGGCATCGGCAACACGACGGTCAGGGTCGTCCCGCTGGACCCGCAGCCCGAGCCGGTGCCGCCCGTCGTCGTCGAGCCCGAGCCGCGTCCTCCGGTGGTCCTGCCTGACAGGACGGCGCCGGCGATCAGCAGCCTGTCGATCAGCAAGACGAAGGTCAGGCCCGGTCAGGCCGTCACGTTCCGCTTCGGAACCTCCGAGGCCGGCAGCGCGCGGCTGCTGATCGACCGCAAGGCGTCCGGTCTGAAGATGAAGGCCACCGCGAAGGCCAAGAAGGCGACCTGTCTGGTGAAGAACAGCAAGCGGCTCAGCAGCCTTCGCAAGCAGCTCGGCAGGCGCAACGACGTCAAGCGCCTGCGTGGAAGCAAGCGCACGCGCAAACTGCGCTCGCTGCTGCGCACGCGGGGGTGCACGACGCGCCAGACGCTCGCGACGCTGACGCGCACCGTGCAGGCGGGCGTCAACACGATCGTCTTCAGCGGCAAGGTCAAGGGCCGCAACCTGAAGACCGGCAGCTACCGCACCGTGCTGACCGTCACAGACGGCGCCGGCAACATCTCGTCCACCAAGACGATCACGTTCAAGGTCGTGGCGAAGAAGAAGGCCAACAAGAAGAAGAAGTAACCAGAAACCGAAGCTGGTGCGGGCGCTCGCCGCCTCCGTGATCGGAGGCGGCCGTCCGTGCGTGGGAGCTCACCCACGCCGTGACATGGAGGTCGACCGGCAGTTAATCCGATTCATGCACGCTTATGGTGCGGCTAACCGCCCTGTCGCACACATGCTGGCCCCCATGGTGACGTGACGTAGAGCGCAGGAGATTTGCTTGCACGCCGTCGGTTCCCCAGATGCGGGGAATCCGACAGACACGACGCCGGTGGGGGTGGACTGAGATGACCAGGGCCGTGATCGCCGAGGACTCGCCGCTGTTGCGCGAGGGCTTGGACGCTGTGCTGGCGCTCGCCGAGATCAGCGTCGTCGCCAAGACGGGCAACGCTGCGGGACTATGGCGGGCGCTCGCGCAGACTGCTCCCGATGTCGTGCTCGTCGGCATCCCGGCGGCGCCCGTCGGGTGTCACGAGGCGCCGACCGCCGACGCCATCAGGCTGCGGTATCCGCGTGTGGGAGTGCTCGTGCTGTCGGCCCATCTGGACGCGGCGCTCGCGCGCGCGCTGATCAACCGCCGGCCAGTCGGCGCGGGGTACATGCTCAAGCAGCCCGTCCCCAAGCTGGCGGCGCTCGTGCGCGCGCTGCGGGTCGTGCAGAGCGGCGGCACATTCGTCGATCCCGCGGTGATCGAGCGGCTGCGAAGCGCACGTCCTCGGCGCAACGTTCTCGACTGCCTCAGCGAGCGCGAGCGCGAGATCCTCGCCCTGATGGCCGCCGGGCGCACCAACAGCGCGATCTGCGAGGTCGTGTCGCTCAGCCCGAAGACCGTCGAGACGCACGTGCGCGCGATCTTCAACAAGCTCGACCTGCGCGCGGCACCGGACGATCACCGGCGCGTGCTCGCGGTGCTGCGCTACGTGCAGGGCGGCGACGGCGCACGCGGCGCGGCCGCAGGCCTGGCCAACGCCGCATAAGCGATCACATCCGCCCCTGAGGGGGGCGAGCTTCACGCCTATGGGGGGTTCTGGGGCCGGGCGGCCGGGATCACCCTTGCGGCGTGACCTCGTTGCTGATCGCCGACGAATCCGTCCTGTGGCGCGAAGGCCTGGCCGCCGTCCTGGAACAGGAGGGCATGGGTGTCGTGGGCAAGGTCGGCAGCGCGGCCGCATTGCGACTCGCGCTCGGCGAGACGTCTGCCGACGTCGTGCTCGTCGGCATCCCGATGCCCGCGGTCGGGCCTGAGCAGGGGATGTCGGTGATCGAGTCGATGCGACTGGAGCATCCGGGCGTGGGAGTGCTCGTGCTGTCGGGGCAGTTCGATCCCGCGCTCGCGACGCGGCTGATCGGGCGTCGGCCGGTGAGCGCCGGCTACCTGCTCAAGCACCCGCTGCCCGAGGTCGCGACGCTGGTGCGCGCCGTCGCAGTCGTCGCCGGCGGCGGCACGTTCGTGGACCGATCGGTGGTCGAGCGACTGCGCAGCGCGCGCGGCGGGCCGGACCCGCTGCACGGTCTGAGCGAGCGCGAGCGCTGCATCCTCGCGCTGATCGCCGAGGGTCGGACCAACAGCGCGATCTGCGACGCGCTCTGCCTCAGCCCGAAGACGGTCGAGACGCACGTGCGCGCGATCTTCAACAAGCTCGACCTGCGCCCCGCCCCAGAGGACCACCGGCGGGTGCTGGCGGTGCTGCGCTACCTGCAGGTGGACGCGCACGGCGCGCAACAACCGCCTGATGCCCCGCGGGCAACCGGCGGCTCACCTCGCCCGCCGGCGCCGGGCGAATGCGCCGCGTGAGACCAGCCTTGCCCAGGGCTATCCCTGAGATCGCTTGCCGTCATGCAGGCCCGGCGGTCACGGTAGCGGCGTCACCGACCTGACCGGGAGAACGTCATCGTGAGCGCGCAAGCAGGACATCGGCCAGTACACGACATGCGGTTGATCTCGCGCGCCGGCAGTGCGACGGTCGTGGACGGGCTTGGTGGCGCCGGTCTCGCCCGCGCGATCGCCCTCACCGCCACGCTGGTGGTGCTGGCCTGGCCTTCGCTGGCGCTGGGAGCGTCCAGCGTCTACGTCGTCAACCTCGGTGGCAGCGTGTCGCAGTACGACGTCGCAGCGGCTGGGGCGCTGGCGCCCAAGACGCCCGCCACGATCGCGGCCGGATTCGCGCCGGCCGTAGTGGCGCTGACCCCGGATGCCGCCAGCGCCTACATCACCAACCAGTTCGGCACGAGCGTGTCGCAGTTCACCATCGGGCCCGGTGGCGCGCTGGAGCCCAAGACGCCCGCCACGATCGCCGCGGGAAGCGAGCCGGCCGAGGTGGCGGTGAGCCCGGATGGCACGAGCGTCTACATCACCAATCAGGGCAGCGACAGCGTGTCGCAGTACACCGTTGGGCCGGGTGGGGTGCTGGCGCCCAAGACGCCGCCGACGATCGCCGCGGGAGATGGGGCGCGCGGGGTGGCGGTGAGCCCCGACGGCGCCGACGTCTACGTCACCAACTCCCACAGCAACAGTGTGTCGCAGTACAGCGTCGGGGCGGGTGGAGCACTCGCGCCCAAGAGTTCCGCCACGATCACCGCGGGAGGTTTCCCGGCCGGCGTGGCGGTGAGCCCGGATGGCGCCAGCGTCTACGTCACCAACATCTCGGGCGGCAGCGTGTCGCAGTACAGCGTCGGGGCGGGTGGAGCACTCGCGCCCAAGAGTTCCGCCACGATCACCGCGGGAGTCAACCCGGGCCGGGTGGCCGTGAGCCCTGATGGCACCAGCGTCTACGTCACCAACTACTCCAGCGACAGCGTGTCGCAGTACAGCGTGGGGCCCAGCGGCGCGCTGGCGCCGAAGACGCCCGCCACGATCGCCGCGGGAAGCCAACCAGCCGGGGTGGCGGTGAGCCCGGATGGCACCAGCGTGTACATCACCAATCAGAACAGCGACAGCGTGTCGCAGTACAGCATTGGGCCGGGCGGGGCGCTGACGCCCAAGGCGCCCGCCACGATCACCGCGGGAAACGCGCCGCACGGGGTGGCGGTCTTGCCCGATCAGGGACCGCTTGCCGCGTTCACGCCAACCGTCGCGCCTGCCGGCTCGGCGACGCGCTTTGACGCCTCGGCGTCCAGCGATCGCGACGGCAGCATCGGGCGCTATGACTGGGACTTCGGTGACGGCAGCATCGCAGTCAACGCCGGACCCACCCCCGCGCACAGCTACGCCGCCGGCACCTACACCGTGCGGCTGACGGTCACCGACACCAGCGGCTGCTCGACACGGTTCGTATTCACCGGCCAGACAGCGTCGTGCGCCGGTCGGCCCGCCGCGACCACCACGCGCACGATCACGATCCCAGCGCCACGACGCCCGCCGCCCTCGGCGGGCTGTGGCAAGTCGACGTCGAAGCTGTCACTGGCACGCGCCACGTTTGACCGCTCCGCCCGCACGATCTCGATCCTCGCGCCGATCACCCGCCACGCGTCAGGCACGGTGCAGGTCACGCTGCGCGCCGCCGGACGCACGACGCGCATCAACGCGCCGATCGACCGCCGCAACGGCCGCGTGCGCGTCACCCGCCCGATCAGCGCCGCGCAAGCCAAACTCGGCAGCGGGATCATCACGATCAACTACGCGGGCGACAACGACACCCGCGCGCAGAGCGTGCGCCTGCGCGCCGCCAACACCCCCGCCGCGCTGCGCGTCACACGACCACGAATCACGTCAAGGGGCTTTCTGCGCGCCAGCGGCCGCGTCAGCGCCAAGGCGCGCGGCGTCGTGCACGTACAACTGGAGTACGTCACCCGCTCCGACGGCCGGACCGTCATCCTCAAGCGATCAGCCCCGATCACCCGCGGGCGCTGGAGGATCAGCAGCCGCCTCTCACCAAGCCTGCGCGACCAGATCACACGGCGCTGCGGCACCGTGCACTCCTACACCTCCTTCACCGGCTACCTCCCCCAGCGACTACGCGGCGAACTACACGCGCTACAGGTTCTGACAAACCGCTAGGGCCGCGACAACCGCAACCCGTACGTCGCCACGAGGAGCGGGATGATCGTGCTGACGCTCGGTACGGTCGTGGTCAGCGCCGCACGACCCTGATCGGGCACGTCGGTCCGGGCGCTCGAGTGAGCCGGGCGTCCGCGGTGACCAGCTCGCAGGCGAGTGCTTCGGCCAGCGCGACGTAGGTCGCGTCGTACGCCGTCAGGTTGTCGCGGAGCTCCCAGATCCTGGACAGGAGGCCGACGGCGGCGAACCGGCGCAACCCGAGCCGCCCCCAGCGAGCGAGCGCCACGCCGGCATCGTGCGCGCCGAGCTCGCCGTGCCGCACCTGCGCGCGGACAGCACTGACGACCTCTGAGTCGGCCAGATGCGGTACGGCGACGTTCTCGTTCGCAAGCGATCGCCGCGCGTCCCCGTCGTTCAAGAGCGCCAGCACCGCTGCGGACGCGTCGAGGACGATCACCGAGCGCGGCGTCCAGCCTCGAGATCGGCGATGACGTCCTTCGCCGACACGTCGAGGTCTGGCAGATCGCCGAGCAACGCAGGATTGCCCGCGCGCCTTGCAGCATGGCTCAACTCCCGCAGCGCGAACGACGAGACCGTCAGTCCTTCGCGCGCAGCGAGCGCCGCCAGACCCGCGCTGACGTCGTCCGGGACGTTGCGCAGATAGAGCGTCTTCACGTCGCAGAATGCTAGCAGGAAGCGTACTATGTGCCACAAGCGAGTTGCGTTTTGGCGCTCGAACTTGCGCTCGCCGACTTTGGCGTGAGAGACCCCCTCCCAGGGCTAGCCCTGAGATCGCTTGCCTGCCGGGCCGCGCAGCGGTCACCGTCGTGGCGTCACTTCCGGATCGAGGGAGCATCACCGTGAAGCGCAACACTGGGCAGTCGGCAGTGCCGGCAACTCGGGATCTGCGGTCGAGACGGCCACGCGCGACAGAGCGAGTCGCAAGCAGGCCTCGCCAGCATCGGATCGTCCGCGCTCTCGCCGGCGTCGCCTCGCTGGCGCTCGTCCTGGTCCTTGCCGCGCCTGCCGCCGCGCTCGAGCAGAAGCTGACCGCCACCGATGGCACAGCGTTTGACTCCTTTGGATCTTCGGTCGCGATCGACGGCGACACGGCCGCCGTCGGCTCGCCGTTGGCGAACGAGGGCAGGGGCGCCGTCTACGTCTTCACACGCTCGGGCAACAGCTGGACGCAGACGGCGAACTTGACCGTCCAAGCCACCAACTTCGACGCCGTCCAGGGCGTTGGCGCCTCGGTCGCGATCGACGGCGACACGATCGTCGCAGGCGCCCCTGGCTATTCCGCCTTCGCCGGCCCGGCGAGCGAGGGCGCCGTGTACACCTTCGCGCGTACGGGCGCGTCGGAGCGCAACCAGAGCGCAGCGCTGTTCGCCGCGGACGGAGCCGCGAACGACCGGCTCGGCTCGTCGGTTGCGATCGACGGCGACACGATCGTCGCCGGCGCCCCCTTCCATGGAACTTCGGGGGCCGTCTACACGTTCGCCCGCACGGGCGCCGTCGCGCGCACGCACACCGCAGAGCTGGCCGCAGCCGCTGGCAGCGCGGCTTTCCTCGGCTCGTCGATCGCGATCGACGGCGACACGATCGTCGCGGGGGCACCGCGGGAGGACATCGCTGCCGACGCCGATCAGGGCTCCGTATACGCATTCGCGCGCACGGGCTCCGCGCAGCGCAACCCCGTCGCGAAGCTCACCGTCGCGGAGGGAGCCGCGCAGGATCGGCTCGGCGAGTCCGTCGCGATCGAAGGCGACGTCGTCGTCGCCGGCGCTCCCTTCGACGACATCGGCGGGCGTGCGAACCAGGGCTCCGCCTACACGTTCGCGCGCACGGGCGCGGCCACGCGCTCCGAGATCGCACAGCTGACCAGCTCAGACGGCGCCGCAGATGACTGGCTCGGCCTTTCGGTCGGGCTCGAGGGCGACACGATCGTCGTCGGTGCCCCGCTCGTCGACGTCGGGTCCAACTCCGCGCAGGGTGCTGCCTACACGTTTCCTCGCACGGGCGCGGCACGGACGGAGCGCGCGAAGCTGATCGCGTCAGATGGCGGTGACGACGAACTCGGCAGCTCCGTCGCGATCGACGCCGGCCAAGTCATCGTCGGCGCCCGTCACGATTCGGTCGGCGCCAACACATTTCAGGGATCAGCCTCGATCTACTTCTCGCCGGCGGCGGTGCCGCCCGTCGTGCCGCCCGTCGTGCCGCCCGTGCCGCCGCCCGTGCCGATCCCGCCTGCCGCGCCGCCGCGCCCGTCCGTCAGCGGCTTTGGTTTCGCGCCCAGCAAGATCTCGGTCGGGCGCAAAGCGACGGCGATCGCCGCCGCCGCCAGGAGCGGGCGCTTCACATACACCCTCAACACCGCCGCCCGCGTGACGATCGTCATCGAGCGCAAGCTGCGCGGCCGCCGCCAGGGACGCCGCTGCGTCAGCCCCAAGAAGCGCCTGAAGCGCACGTGCACGCGCTACAAGCGCAGCGGCACGCTGACGCGCGCCGGCCAGGCGGGCAGGAACACGACCGCCTTCAGCGGCCGCATCGGCTCGCGCGCGCTCGCGCGCGGCTCCTACCGCGCCACGATCACAGCGACCAACCTGGCCGGCACCTCCACCCGCCGCACGACGAGCTTCAAGGTCGTGCGAGCAGCCAAGGGCCGCGCACGGCGTCGCGGCGCCTGATGCGCGGGCTTGGTAGCGCGCGACCGGTGATCCTGTCGTGGATGCTCTCGCTGCTCGTCGGCGCCGCGGTGGGCGGGTCGGCGTGGGGGGCGTCGGCGATGGTCATCCAGGTGAGGGCCGGCCAGTCCGGCGGCGACACGCCGACCCCTGCGCTGCTGGCCGAGCCGGGTGAGGCCAACCGGGTGCGGGTCGCTCCGGGGCCGACCGATCGGACTGTGCTGATCGAGGACCTCGGCGCGGTCGTGAAGGGTTGCGTCGCCGTCGACGCGCATCACGCACGCTGCGAGGACGTCGCCCCCGGGGAGCCGGTGATCGTCCACGCGGGTGATCTGGACGACGTCGTCGTCGCCTTGCCGGGCGCCGCGATCGACGCGGCCGGAGGTCCCGGCGCCGACCGGCTCACGGGAGCGGACCGCTCCGACGATCTGTCCGGAGACGGCGGTGCCGGGGATGTGCTGATCGGAATGGGCGGGGACGATCTCCTAGGCGACGGCGACGGGTACGCCGGCGAGCACTTCGAAGGCCGAGTGTTATTCGGCTCCACAGCCGTCGATGCCGACGTGCTCGACGGCGGCGCCGGCAACGACATCGTCAGTTACTCGGGGCGTGCCACAGCCGTGCACGTCGACCTCGGCGACACGATGCCGGACGGACAGGCCGCCGAAGGCGATGTGCTGAGGTCGATCGAAGGCGCGTACGGCGGCAGCGGCGCCGACCGGCTCACCGGCTCGGCTGAGCGCAACGTGCTCGAGGGCGGGGCCGGCAGGGACCTGATCGAGTCCGGCGCGGGCGACGACCTCGTCACGGGCGGCAAGGGCGACGACCGCCTCTCGCTGGGCAGCGGCGACGACGTCGTCTACGAGACGCGCCAGCGGGCACCGGCGGGCCGCGATCACATCACGTGCGGCACTGGATCTGACCACATCAGGGCGCAGGACACGCATGTCGGCAGCCTCGCGCGCGACTGCGAGCTGTTCACGGCCGTCGAGCGCGTGACCGGCGCCGGCGACGCGGTCACCGTGCCGCTGCGGGGCGTACGCCGATCCGGGACCACCGCCCTGGTGGCGGTGCAGTGTGCGCGCGCGAAAGGCAGCCCCGCGTGCATCATCACCGGCCGGCTGCGGGCGGTCGGCAGCACCACGACGCTCGCCGCGGCGCTCGCGCGCGTGACGGTCAAGCCCGGGACACAGGGCACCCTGCGCCTGCGGCTCACACCCGCCGGCCATCGTCGAGTCCGCCCCGGCAAGCACGTCCGGCTGCTGGTCGCCGAGCGCACCACCGTGCGGGCGGGGTTCCGCGTACGCGAGCGCGCTCGCGCCCAGGCGCAGGTCGTCGTGCGCTGAGGCAGCCTGCTGAACGCGCACCGAGGGCTTGCCCTGAGACTCCTTGCCGCGGCGAAGCGCAGCCGTCACGGTCGGCGCCACAGATCTCGTGGGCCCAGGGCTATCCCTGAGATCGCTTGCCGCCCGAGCGCAGGAGCGTCAGGTTCAGCCAATCGCCCGCCCGCTCGAAGCAGAAGGAGAATCCGGATGACGACAGCTCTCATCATCGTGATCGCCGTCGGTGTGCTCGTCCTCATCTACGCGATCGTCACGTACAACCGCCTCGTCGCCCTGTCGGTGTCCGCCGACGAGGGAGAGGCCGAGGTCGACGTCCAGCTCAAGCGCCGCCACGACCTGATCCCGAACCTCGTCAAGACGGTGCAGGGTTATGCGGCGCACGAGCGCGAGACGCTGAGCGAGGTCGTCCACGCCCGCGGCGCCGCGCTCGACGCCGGCGGGACGGCCGCGCGCGCCGACGCCGAGAGCGGCCTGACGCAGGCGCTCGGAAAGCTGCTGGCGCTGGCCGAGAGCTACCCCGACCTCAAGGCGGATGGGAACTTCCTCGAGCTCCAGCGCGAGCTGACGGCTACCGAGGATCGCATCCAGGCGGCGCGGCGCTTCTACAACGACACCGCGCAGGCGCTCAACACGAAGATCCGCACCTTCCCGCCGAACCTCGTCGCCAGTGCGTTCAAGTTCAGCCAGCGCGAGTTCTTCGAGCTCGAGGACAGCTCGCAGGCGGCCGTGCCCAGCGTGGCGTTCTGAAATCGCGGGCGCGCCGTGCTGCTCGAAGATCAACTGCGCAGCAACCGCCGGCGCAGCGCGCTGCTGTTCGGCGCGTTCTTTCTCATCTATGCCCTGATGGGGGCGGCGGTCTCACTGGCCATCTCAGGGTGGCAACCCGAGCTGAACCTCATCGTGCTCGGGGTCTACGCGATCGGGGCCACGCTGCTGACGCTGTTCACGCTGTTCCTGGGCGACGACCTCACGGCCTCGGTCGCCGGGGGACGGTGGATCGAGTCGCGCAGCCAGGCGCCCGAGCTGTGGGACGCGGTCGAGACGATGGCGATCGCCGCCGGGATCCGCATGCCGCGCGTCTACCTCTCGCCCGACCCCTCGCCGAACGCGCTGTCGGCCGGGCGCGACCAGAGCCAGGCGCTCGTGCTGGTCACGCGCGGCCTGCTGGAGCGCCTGGACAAGGAGGAGCTCGAGGGAGTGGCGGCTCACGAGATCGCCCACATCCGCAACCTCGACGTGCGGGTGATGACCTACGCCACCGTGCTCGCCGGCTCGGTGGCGATCATCGCCGAGCTGCTCTTCAAACTCGACTTCCTCGACCTCGACGGGCCCTGGTGGTTCGCGCTCGTGCGTGGCGTCGTCTACATCCTCGCGATCCTGCTCGCGCCGCTCGCGGCGCTCGTGGTGCAGATGGCCGTTTCGCGCCGGCGCGAGTTCCTGGCCGATGCCACCGCCGCAGAGCTGACGCGCTACCCCCAGGGCCTCGCTTCCGCGCTGCGTCAGATCGCGGCCGCCGGCGTGGCACCGCAGCGCTCGCTGAGCACGATCACCCACATGTGCATCGTCCCGCCGGGCGTCGTGAGCGGAAAGTCAGAGCGACTGTTCGCGAGCCATCCGCCCCTGGCCGAGCGCCTCGCGCGCCTGGACGGGCTCGCCAGCAGCCAGCTGCACGAACACCGACCCCGCGAGCGCTCAGACGCGATCGAGGAACTGCTCGGTGCGTGAGCCGGTGTCCTTCACCCGATCCGGGGTTAACCCTGAGAGTGCTTGCGTTCAGGGGCGCACGGCTCGACGGTGCCACTTCGCCACTCGATGTCGATCCACAGGGAGCAGAAACGCCATGACGAGGTCCGCCGCCACATCCGCAGCACTTGCCGTCGCCGCCCTGGCCGCCCTCGCGACGGCGAGTGTCGCCGACGCTTCCACGGTGACCGCGAACAAGAACGGCAGTGTCGTCTTCCGCGCGCAGTCCGGCGTCCGGGCGAACGTCCTGGTCAGAGCGAACGCGAAGTCGCACGGCGGGCGGTCGGTGCTGAGCATCAAGGTCACCGATGCGGCTGCGCAGACGCTCGTGCCGAAGGGCCGCTGCAAGCAGGGTTCCAATCCGAGAGTCGCGATCTGCACCGCGCTGTCCTCCAAGCGCCTACGGAGTTTCCGTGTGCAGCTCAGCGACGGCAACGACCGCCTGCGCTGGGCCGACTTCACGACGATCAGGAACACGCGCTTTCAGGCATCGGGCGGGGCGGGGGATGACGTGCTCACCCTGCCGCGCGCCGGAGACCGGCTCTACGGCAACGCCGGCGACGACAAGCTGACAGGAGGGGGCGGCGGCGATCGGCTCGTCGGCGGCGCCGGGAACGACGCCCTGTCCGGCGGCGCGGGACGCGATTACCTGATCGGCGGCGCGGGCGATGACGCGCTCGTCGGCGGCGGCGGCATCGACCGGCTGGTCGGGCTGCTCGGCAACGACCTGATCGATAGCGCCGACGGGGTCAAGGACAGGCTGATCCGGTGCGGCGACGGGCACGACTCGCTGCTGCGCGACGCGATCGACGTCGCCGACGCGCAGTTCTGTGAGAACATCGCGACGCCCTGAGTCTGCCAACGGCGCTTGCAGGCCGACCTCTCAGCGCGCGCGGCGGCGACCGCCTGAGAGGGTCCAGCCGTGGTCTAGATGTCTAAAACATCTATTACGCGCGCGCACCTAGGTGGTAGCTTCGCGCCCACCAACTGTGCGTCCGGTCAACGGCGCTGCGTCATTTCAACGAAGGGCAACATGATCCGTCATCCCGGCCGGGCCTTTGCGGCATTGCTGTTCATCATCGTCGTTGCCTGCCCGACGACGGCACAGGCGCAGAGCCTTGATCTCGTCGGCCAGTCCAGCCTCGGCGGCACGGGGCTCAACGGCCAGGTGGTGACGGTCGGCAACATCGCGGTCGTCGGCTCGGGCATCCTCCCCGGCGCGGGCGCGCGCACGTCGTACTACGCGTCGTACCCGTGTCCGGCCACGACGGTGAAGATCGTCGATGTCTCGGACCCCGGCACGCCCGTCGTCCGGTCCGAGATCCCGATCCAGCCGCTCGCCGTACCCAACGACGTTGCGGCGCTGCGCGTCAACACCCCCACCTTCAACGGCGTGCTGCTGGCGGTCGCGCTCGTGCGCTGCCAGAACAGCACTGCCGGCAACGCGACCGAGCGCGGCGTCGCCTACTACGACATCACCAACCCGTCAAACCCGGTGTTCCTGAGCCGCTTCAACCCCGACGAGAACTTCTTCAAGCTGACGGATCCTCCGTGCAGCATCGAGACCAGCACGCGCTGCGCCTCGTCCAACGACAACGTCGCGCTCGTGCAGCGCCAGGACGGCACGGTCCTGTCGCTCTCGACCGAGCCCGCCTCGTCCAACAGCCAGACGAACCCCACGACCGGAGCACCCACGATCGTCGTTCCCGGTTGCCAGGGTGAAGGCACGGGGACGGGCTGCTCCTACCGCGGTGACGTGCGGATCGTCAACGTCACGAACCCGACGACCCCGACCTACGTCGGCTCCTATCCGAACGCCGCGTTCCTCAACAACGGCGTCGAGCAGCGGCCATCCGGCTACACGCCGCCCGGCGGCGTCCCGCAGCGCTATCCGTTCTCCAACAACGGCTGTCGCAACTACCAGTACGGGCTCAGCGTGGGCGTCCAGAACGGCAACCGCGCCCTCGTCCCCTTCCTCGACGCCGGCCTGCTCATAGCCGACATCACGAATCCCGGCGCCCCGGCAACGCTCGGGCGCTGGACCTACGCGACGGATCGCGCCCTAGAGGGCAACGCGGCGTACGTCGATCCCGCCTCCGTCGGCGGGCGCGAGCTCGCGCTGATCGGCGAGAACGACTGGAACGGCGTGAGCTCGAGCCTGCGGATCAACGGCACGGGGCCGCTCGCGGGCTCGAAGTTCGCGTGCGAGGCGATGCCCACGCTGTTCGATCCCGAGGACACGGCGCAGGTCTACCGCAAGGCGGGCGCCGAGATCCCGGGCGAGATCGTGTACGTCGGGCGCGGCTGCCCCGGCGACGCGCTTTCGGCCGATCCGACCCGCATCGCGGGGAAGATCGCGTTCCGCGACCTGGCCCGGCAGGCCGACCGCGAGCCCGCGGCCGGCATCAACTGCTCGGCCACCGCCGCCCAGCTTCACCTGCAGCAGGCCGGCGCGATCGGGGTGGTCGTGGGCAACACGAGCTTGACGACGGTCTCGCCGCAGGCGATCAGCGCCGAGGGCGACCACAAGGTCGGTCCGTCGGACATCACGATCCCCTCCTACATGATCGACACGCCTGACGCCAACGCCCTGCGCGACGCGCTGTGCCCGCCGCCGACGTCACCCGCCACCGGGTGCGCGGCGGGTGGGCAGACGATCACCGGTGCGATGGTCGACAGGCCCGGCGAGTGGGGCAACCTGCGCGTCGTCGACGTGACCGATCCGACCGCGCCGACGCTGCGCGGCACCTACAGCCCGCCGCGCGCAAAGGTGTTCCCGCCGCCGGACCTCGGCGTCTACGCGGTGCACCACGCCGTCGCTCGCGGCTCGACGGGCTTCGTCGCCGGGCACTCCAACGGGCTGCGCGCGATCGATCTGACGAGCGCCGACCCGAGCGAGATCGCCGCCTTCGTCCCGCCCGACACCGTCGACCCGAGCGGCAGCATCCCGCCCAAGGCGAACGTCGTCGGCGTCGATGTCGCCGACAACGGGGCGATCGTCATCAGCGACATCAACTCGGGCCTCTACGTCCTGAGGCTGCGCGGCGCTCCGGATCCGGAGGGCCCACCGCCACCGCCAGCGCCGGCGCCAGCGCCACCGCCGCCGCCACCGCCGGCCGCGCAGACGCCGCCGCCCGCCACGGCGACGCTCTCGCGCCGGAGAGGCAGAGGCAGGCTCAGCGCCCGTGTCACGCCGTCGAGAGACCTGCGCCCCGCGTTCACCTTCACGATCTCCGGGCGCCTGACGCGGCCCAGAGGTCTCTCGAGGGCGCTCGGCTGCAACGGCCGGGTCTCCGTGCAGGTCAAGCGCGGCGGGACGACGATCTCCACGCGCCGCGTGTCGCTGCGCAGGAACTGCACGTACTCGTTGCGCGTCTCGTTCGCCAACCGCAGGCGGTTCGGCAGGTCCACGCGGCTGAGGTTCACGGCGCGATTCCTCGGCAACGCGCGCGTCCTGGCCGCGACGGCACCGGCACGCTTCGCTCGGATCCGCCGCTAGTACAGACCGATCTCTCAGCGCCGCGCGGCGGCGACCTCCAGCGCAACGAGCGCCGCGAGCCGCTCGGGTTGGACGTCGTGGCGCGCGAGCACGCGTGCGAGCGTCGGCCCGGGCGGGCGCAGCGCACCGAGCAGGACGTGCTCGGCGCCCAAGCGCCGCTCGCCGCTGCGGATCGCCTCGCGCAGCGCCTGTTCGAGCACCGCCTTGGCCTGCAGGCTCAGGCGCGGCCGGTCGGCGCGCGGGCGCGCGGGTGCGGCGTCGAGCACCGATGGCGGCACGCCGACGACCTCGAGCATCGCGGCCAGATCGGCCTCGATCGTCAGCGCGATCGCGTCGGGGTCGAGGCCGGCCTCGGCGATCGCGCGCGCGGCGGGGTTGCTGCCCTCGGCGAGCGCGAGCAGCAGATGCTCGGGCTCGACCTGCTCGGCGCCCATGCGCATCGCAGCCTCCTGCGCGCGGACCACCGCGCGGCGCGCATCGCGACTGAACCGCTCAAACACGGCCGCGCCCCGACCTCAGGCCCAGCGCCTTCAGGCGCCTGGCGTGCTTCTTGTGCACCGCCTGGCGGCTCACGCCGAGCGCCGCTGCGATGTCGGCCCAGGACCAGCCTTCGGCGACCGCCCGCTCGACCTGTCCGGCCTCGAGCCGGTCGGCCAGCGTGCGCAGCGCCAGCACGGCGGCAAAGCCTTCGGCCGGATCACGCGGGACCGCCTCTTCCTCTGTGGGTACGAATGCCATTCGTCAACCGTAGTTGACGACGGGTGACCTGTCAACCCAGGTTGCTGAATGCCGTGCCCATCCGGGCAATCCCCTAGCCCGCTCAGGGTCATCCCCTATGGAAGCTGCCGGGCGCTGCGGCGAGGCTGCCTGGCATCCGCTCACGACCTTTCTCAAGGAGCAGCATGGTGCCTGCATCTCGTCTTGCCCGCCTTGGAGCCTGGTGCTTCCGTCGTCGCCGCCGCGTGCTGGCGGCGTGGGTCGCGGCGCTTGCTTTCACGTTCGTCGTGCTCGCGCCGCTCGCGGGCGACTTTCGCGCCGACTTCAACACCCCCGGCTCCGATTCCGACGCCGCCGACCGCGTCCTGCAGGAGCGCTTCCCGGATCGATCCTCGGCGACGATCGACGTCGTCTGGCGCGCGCAGAACGGGGTCGGGTCGGCCGCCGCCAAGCAGCGCATCGACAGCCTGCTGGCATCGGCGCAGCGGTTGGAGGGAGTCGGCCGCGCAAGCGCGCCGGAGTACGCGCCGGACGGCAACACCGCGATCGTGCGCCTGCAGATCGACGCCCCGCGCGACAGCGACGTGCCGATGCAGACCGGCGAACGGCTGATCGCGCTGGCCGAGCGGTCGACCGGCGAGGGCGTGCAGGTCGCGGTCGCGGGCTGGGCGATCAGCAACGCGCAGGAGAGCGAGGTCAGCCCGGAGGTCGTCGGCTTCGCGATCGCCGCGATCGTGCTGCTCCTGACGTTCGGGTCGCTGCTCGCCGCCGGGCTGCCGCTCGTCACCGCGCTCTTCGGCCTGGGAATCGGCACGACCCTCGTCGGCACCGTCGCCGCGGTCACCGACGTGCCGGAATTCGCCCCGGCGATCGCCGGGATGATGGCGATCGGCGTCGGGATCGACTACGCGCTGCTCGTCATCACGCGCTACCGGACGGCGCTCGGCGCCGGCAAGCAGCCGCAGGACGCCGCCGCCGAGTCGATCGCCACCGCCGGCCGCTCGGTGCTCGTCGCTGGGCTGATCGTCGTGATCGCGCTGCTCGGCCTGTTCGCGATGCGCCTGCCGTTCCTCAACGGCGTGGCGATCTCGTCGAGCATCGCCGTGCTCGTCGCCGCGCTCGCCGCCGTGACGCTGCTGCCCGCGCTGCTGGGCTTCATCGGGCCGCGGATCGACCGCCTGCGCGTGGGGCGGGCGGGGACGGTGTCGCGGGGCCGCGTCCGCGCCGAGCGCGAGTCGCGCTGGCTCGGGTACTCGCGCGCGATCCAGCGCCGGCCGTGGACTGCGCTGGTCGCCGGCACGGCCGTCATCGTCGCGCTCGCGCTGCCGGTCACCGACCTGCGGCTCGGCTTCCCCGACGCCGGCAACGATCCCGAGGGGACGATGACGCGCACGGCCTACGATCTCGTCGCCGACGGCTTCGGCCCCGGCGCCAGCGGCCCGCTGCTGCTGACCGCGGAACTGGAGGCGGGCGGCGACAGGGCCCGCCGCGCCGTGGCCCTGCTGCGCGAGCGCGTCGCCACCGAGCCCGGGGTGCTGTCCGTCGCGCAGCCCCAGTGGCACCGCAGCGGCGACGCAGCCGTGCTGCTGGCGATCCCGAAGACGTCGGTGCAGGACGAGGCGACGCAGCGGCTCGTCGATCGCCTGCGCGATGACGTCGCGCCTTCGTTGCAGCGCTCCGACGCGATGACCGTCCACGTCGGCGGCATGACGGCGGCGACCGTCGACCAGAGCGAGTACACGCTCGCGCGCCTGCCGCTGTTCATCGGCGCCGTCGTGTCGCTGTCGTTCCTGCTGCTGCTGGCCGCGTTTCGGTCGCTGCCGGTCGCGCTGAAGGCGGGCGTCCTGAACCTGCTGTCGATCGGCGCCGCCTACGGCGTCGTCGCCCTCGTCGCGTCGGGCGGCTGGGCCGGCGAGCTCGTCGGCATCGACACGGCGACGCCCGTGCCGCCGTTCATCCCCGTGTTCATGTTCGCGATCCTCTTCGGGCTCTCGATGGACTACGAGGTGTTCCTGCTGTCGCGCATCCGCGAGGAGTACCTGCGCCACGGCGACAACTCGCGCGCGGTGTCCGACGGCCTGGCGACGACCGCGCGTGTCATCACCGCCGCCGCCGCGATCATGATCGCCGTCTTCAGCTCGTTCGCCCTGGCTGACGACGTGATCCTCAAGCTCATGGGGATCGGCCTGGCGACGTCGATCCTCGTCGACGCGACGATCGTGCGGATGGTGCTCGTGCCGTCGATCATGCAGCTGCTCGGCCGGGCGAACTGGTGGCTGCCGGGCTGGATGGAGCGCCTGCTGCCCGGCGCGCCCGCGGCGGCCGCGGTCGCACCCGCGCCGGCGCCTGCCGCCGAGCCGGCGAGCGCGTCGAGCTCGGCCTGAGCTGACTGCGCGACCTCTGGCGCACCGGTCGCGCCGTGCGCCAGAAGTTTCTCCTTGCTGGCGTGTGCCCGCTATACAGTGACCGCGTCCATGCGGCGCGCCCTCGTACTCGGGATGCTCCTGCTCTGCTGGCTGGTGCCGGCGGCGCAGTCTTCGGCGGCCGCCGGCGGTGACGACGACGGTGACCGGATCGTGCTCGTCGGCTCGGTGCTCGTCGATCGCGACGAGACCGCGGGTGACATCGTCGTCGTCGACGGCGACGTCACGATCCGCGGCAACGTGACCGGCGACGTCATCGTCGTCGACGGCAACGTGACGATCCGCGGATCGGTGGCCGGAGACGTCGTCACGGTGCGGGGCCTGGCGACGCTCGGCCGGCGCGGCCGCGTCGCCGGCGACATCGTCTACGCCGACGACAGGCCGGTGCGGGCGCCGGGGTCGCGGGTCGAGGGCGAGATCAAGAAGTTCGATTTCGGCGACGCGGGCATCATCGGCGCGATCGGCGCCTGGATCGCCTTGACGATCTCGCTGCTGCTGCTCGGCCTGATCCTGCTGCTGCTGGCACCCAGGGCCGGCGAGGCCGTCGCGCGAACCGGCAGGGAGAAGCCGCTGATCGCCGCGCTCGTCGGCCTGCTCGCGTTCTTCCTGCTGCCGGTGATCGCGATCGCGGCCTGCGTTACGATCATCGGGCTGCCGCTCGGGATCGTGCTGCTGTTGCTGATCCTGCCGCTGTACGCGATCGGCTACCTCACGACGGCGCTCGTCGTCGGCCGGCTGATCCTCAAGAAGGCGCGCATCCTGGCGTTTGTCGTCGGGATCGTGATCCTCCAGCTGCTCACGCTGATCCCGTTCGCCGGCGGCCTGATCGGCTTCCTGGCGACGATCTTCGGGCTCGGCGTGCTGCTGCTCACGCTGCTGCGCGCGCGCTCCTGACCAACTGCAAGTCTTGTTGCACGCAGCAGGCCTTTCGGCCTGCACCGCGAGGTCGTTGCTAGCGTCGCGACAGCCGCGATGTCCCTCCGCCGCCTCGTCCTGATCTGCGCCCTTGCCGCGTTCGCCGCTGCCGGCGCCGCCGCACTCGGCACGGCCGTTCCCGCCGACGCCGACCTCAACCGCAAGATCAACGCCAACGCCAACCGCGCGGAGGCGCTGCGGGCCGCGGTCGCGACCGAGTCGGCGCGCATCCGGGAGTCCAGCCGCGGCCTGGCGCGCGCTCAGCGCCGACTGCGCGAGCTGCAGGCCGACACCGCTGCCCAGCGGGCGGACCTCGAGCAGGTCAAGGCGGACTTCATCCGCGCGCGCGACCGGCTGACGCGCCTGGTCAACCTCCAGCGCAACGCGACCCAGGCGCTGCAGGCCAACCTGCAGGCCGCCTATCGCAACGGCAAGCCGGACATCGTGTCGGTGATCGTCAACGCCAAGGGATTCACCGACCTGCTCGAGAAGACCGAGTTCCTCAAGCGGATCGCCGAGCGCAACGCGCAGATCATGGACGTCGCGCGCACCACGCGCGCGGGCGTGACCAGGCAGACCAAGCGCCTCGCAAAGATGCAGGCGCGCGAGCAGAAGCTCGCCGACGCACTCGAGCGCCGGCGCGACGCGGCGCACGCGGTCGAGACGGCGCTGTTGCGCGAGCGCGAACGCCGCCTAGCGCGCTCGAACTTCAAGCGCGCCGAGCTGCGCGAGGTCCAGAGCCGGTTGTCAGACCTGCGCGAGCGCCTGGCCCGCACAGCCCGCAGGGGCATCGCGACGAACGCCGGCGGCAAGGTTCAGCCGCCGCCCGGTGCGCCGCCCGCGGTGGGCCTCGTGATGGCGGCGGGCAACGCGATCGCGGGCCTGCCCTACCTCTACGGCGGCGGCCACGGCGGCTTCAAGGACTCGGCGTATGACTGCTCGGGCTCGATCAGCTACGCGCTCGCGGCGGCGGGCCTCGTGACGTCGCCGATGGCGTCTCCCGGGTTCATGACCTGGGGCCAGGCCGGCCCCGGCAAGTGGATCACGATCTACGCGAATCCGGGACATATGTTCATGGTCGTCGCGGGCTGGCGCTTTGACACGACCGCGCTGCGCGGCGGCGGCACGCGCTGGACGCGCGAGATGCGCGGCACCGGCGGGTTTGTCGCCCGCCACCCGCCGGGGTTGTAGCTCAGCTGGACGTGCGCGGCACGAGAGGCTACGCGCGCAGGCGCACGAGCCAGCGCACCCGTCGCGCCGCGGCGTAGGCCGCCTCTGCCGCCAGCTGCTGGATCGCCAGGGCGATCGTCGGATAGACGTGCACGACGTTCGCGAGGTCGGTCAGCTTGAGCCTGCGGTCGATCGCGAGCGCCAGCTCCCCGATGACCTCGCCCGCGTTCGGCGCCAGCAGGTGAGCTCCGACGACGCGGCCCTTCGCGGTGACGATCCGCAGCTCGCCGTCGCTTGCGGACTCGGTGCGAGCGCGGTCGGAGTGCGCGAGGTCCTGGCGCCAGACGCGCACCGCCCGGTCGCCGTGCTGCGCCCGCGCCTGCGCCTCGGTCAGTCCCGCGCGCGCGAGCTCGGGGTCGGTGAACGTGCACCACGGGACCAGGTAGGGCCCACTGCTCGAGCCTGGGAAGAACATGTTGCGCACCGCGCGCGCCGCCTCGTAGCCGGCGGCGTGCGTGAAGATGTGGCGCCCGGCGACGTCCCCGGCCGCGTACACGGAGGCAACCGAGCTGCGCAGCGCACGGTCGACCACCACACCGCGTGGACCGAGCCTCACGCCCGCCTCCTCGAGCCCGAGATCCTCGACGTTCGGCGCCCGCCCCGCGCCGACGAAGAGCTCCTGCGCCGTCCACGAGCGCTCGCCGGCGTGCACCGTCTTCGCAGCACCGCCCGCGCCGACGCTCACGCGGTCGGCATCGACCCCCGTCACCACCTCGACGCCCTCGGCTCGCAAGCGCGCGAGCAGCCGCCGCGCGAGCGCGGGCTCCTCGCGCGGGAGAATGCGCGGGCCGCTCTGCAGCACCGTCACCGGGACGCCGAGCCGCACGAGCGCCTGGGCCAGCTCGATCGTGATCGGCCCGCCTCCGATCATCACGACGCTCGCGGGCGCCTGCGTCAGCGTGAAGATCCGCTCGCTCGTCAGCGGCGCGGCGGCGGCGAGCCCGTCGATCTGCGGCAGCGCCGGGCGGCTGCCGGTCGCAAGCAGGACGAAGCGCGTCGCGTGCTGCACCTCCCCCACCCGCAGCGTCGTCGGCGACAGCAGCCGCGCGGCGCCGTCGAGGACGTCGACCCCCAGCCGGCGGAAGCGGTCGGCGTTGTCGTCGGTCGCCGCGATCTCGTCCTGGATCGCGTGGATCCTCGCCCAGACGCGCGCCGTGTCGACAGCGGGATCGACCGCAGCCAAGCCATAGGCGTCGGCGTTGCGCATCGCGTGCGCCGCCTTCGCCGACGCGAGCAGCGCCTTGGAGGGGACGCACCCGGTCCAGAGACAGTCGCCGCCGATCCGGTCGCGCTCGGCGCACGCCACGCGGATCCCCAGCGTGGACGCGAACTGCGCCGCGACCATGCCGGCCGAGCCCATCCCGACGATGATCAGGTCAAGGCGTGCGGCGCGCGGCCGCGTCACCCGCCGGGCGGTGCGATCTCGCGCTTGAGGATCTTGCCCGTCGGCCCCTTCGGCAGCTCGTCGACGAGCCAGATCTCACGCGGGTACTTGTACGCCGCGACCTGCTCCTTGACGAACGCGCGCAGCTCGTCGAGCTCGACCTCGGCGCCGTCCTTCAGCGCAACCGCCGCGCCGACCTCCTCGCCCAGCTCGGCGTGCGGCACGCCGACGCAGGCCGCCTCGCGCACGGCCGGATGCTCGTAGAGCACCTCCTCGATCTCGCGCGGGTAGACGTTGTAGCCGCCGCGGATGATCAGCTCCTTCTTGCGGTCGACGATGAAGAAGTAGCCGTCCTCGTCGACCTTGGCCATGTCGCCGGTGGCAAACCAGCCGTCCCTGATCGATTCGGCCGTCGCGTCGGGCTGGTTGAGGTAGCCCTTCATGACGTTGTGGCCCTTGATCAGGATCTCGCCGATCTCGCCCTGCGCGACCTCGTTGCCGGCGTCGTCGACGCACTTCATCTCCACACCCTCGATCGGCGTGCCGATCGAGCCCGGCTTGCGGTCGCGGTCGGGGTGGTTGAAGGACGCGACCGGCGAGGTCTCGCTGAGGCCGTAGCCCTCGAGCACCTTGCAGCCGAAGCACTCCTCGAAGCCGCGCAGCACCTCGACCGGCATCGACGCGCCGCCCGACGCGCAGACGCGCAGGCTCGAGACGTCGAAGCTCTTGCGGTCGGGGTGGTTCAGCAGCGCGCCGTACATCGTCGGCACGCCTTCGAAGATCGTGCACCTGTCGCGCTCGAGGATCTCCAGCGCCTTGCCGGGCTCAAAGCGCGGCAGCAGCGTGAGGGTGGCGCCGCAGCTGATCGCGGCGTTCATCGCGCACGTCTGGCCGAAGGAGTGAAACAGCGGCAGGCCGCCGAAGATGACGTCGCCGACGCCCATGTCGAACAGGCCGACGGCGATCTCGACGTTGCGGCGCAGGTTGTCGTGCGTGAGCTCGGCGCCCTTGGGCTTGCCGGTCGTGCCCGAGGTGTAGAGGATCACCGCGGTGTCGTCGCCCGCGCCGTCGGCGACGTCGGGGTCGGGCTCGTGGGCGAAGATCTGGCCCTCGATCTCGCCGGGCTTGACCGAGACGATCTCGACGCCGCCCGCCTCCTCGGCCCCCGCCTCGGCGGCCTCCATGAAGTCATGCCAGGCGAAGAGCACCTTGACCTGCGGGTCGGAGAGGTAGAAGCCGACCTCGCGGCCCTTGAGCAGCACGTTCATCGGCACGACGACGGCGCCCGCGCGCAGCACGCCGTAGTAGACCGCCGGAAAGTACGGCACGTTGGGAAGCATGATCCCGACGCGGTCGCCGGCAGCGACGCCCTTGCTCTTGAGCATCGCCGAGACGCGCTGGCTGGCGTTGTCGAGCAGGCCGTAGTTGAAGGCGGCGTCGTCGAGCTTCACCGCGATCTCGTCGGGGTGCTGCGCGGCGATCCGCGTGAGGTTCGAAGCGAGGTTGGCAGACATAGGTGCGACTCTATTGCCAGGATGCCCGATCTGTTGCAGATCACTCACGCCCTCGCGATCCCCCTCGACGAGGTGCTCGTGCGGGCCAGCCGCTCCTCCGGACCCGGCGGCCAGCACGCGAACGTGACGGCGTCGCGGATCGAGGCGAGCTTCGACGTCGCGGCCTCGAACACGCTCAGCAAGGCGCAGAAGGCGCGGATCACCGCGCGCTGCGGACCCGTCGTGCGCGCCGTCGCGCAGGACGCCCGCTCCCAAGCACGCAACCGCACGCTGGCGCTCGAGCGCCTGGCGGGGCGCATCGGCCGAGCGCTCGAGGTTCCGCGCGCGCGCCGGCCGACGAAGCCGACGCGCGCCTCGCGCACGCGCCGGCTGGACGCCAAGCGGCGCGCCTCCGATCGCAAGCGCGAGCGCCGGCGCCCGCCGGGCGAGGCCTGACTGGTCAGCCTCCGTGCGTCCCCGCGTTCAGATCCGCCGCAAACGTGCGGTAGTCGTAGATCGGCAGCGCCTCGGTCTTCATGCCGGGTCCGATCTCGCGGATGATCGGCAGCCCGCCGAGCACGCGGTCGAGATCCTCCGCCGACGGCAGGTCGATCACCATGAACACGACGCGCTGGCCCGCGACCTTCCACAGGTGCGCGACGGCGCCCGCATCGAGGGCGCCGACTGCCGCCTCGGCCTCGCGGATCCACGTCTCGACGAGGTCCTTGTTGGAGACGTTGACCGGCTGGGTCACGTCGAAGCGCACGAAGAACAGCATGTCTCTCCTCCTCTTGACCGGATCTGGCCAAGCGGTACCCGCCGCGGCGCTCTCCGCACCGGCCGATCGGCTCAGCGCCGGACGTCCTCGCAATCGAGCCCCGTGACATCGGCCGCCGACGCGAACACCGTGTCCTTGCCCGGGCCGCAGGTGACGATGTCCAGCCCGCCGCCGACGACGTTGATGCGGTCGTAGCCCGTCCCGCCGTCGACGACGTCCGGCTCGAGGTTGCCGAAGATCTCGTCGTTGCCGGCGTCGCCGAAGATGCGATCCGTCCCACGGTCGCCGGTGATCCGGTCGTTGCCCTCGTCGCCGTGGATGATGTCGTTGCCGTCGCGCCCGGGCATGATGTCGTTGCCGGGGCCGCCCGACAGCTCGTCGTCGTCATCCTCGCCGTCGACGT
>CADCVQ010000062.1:0-422 GCA_902806175.1 uncultured Solirubrobacteraceae bacterium | reverse complement strand
CTGCAGCAGGTCGTCGGCGAGCGTGCCCTGGATGATCGACGGCAGCTCGGCGTCGTTGGGGGCCTCCGGCGCCACCTGCATGACGAGCTCGCAGCCGCTCAGCGTGTCGCGGGCGGGCGCGTCCTGCTCGACGTAGACGGTGTCGTTGCCGTCGCCGCAGTCGACGACGTCGGCGCTGTCGTCGGCGGCGCGCAGGGAGTCGTCGCCGTTGCCGCCGCGCAGCGTGTCGGGCCCCGGCCCGCCGACGATCTCGTCGTTGTCGTCGCCGCCGTCGAGCTCGTCGTCGCCCGAGCTGCCGTCGAGGCGGTCCTGGCCCGGCCCGCCGCCGAGGCGGTCGTTGCCGTGGCCGCCGCGCAGGATGTCGTTGCCCTCGTCGCCGACCATGTTGTCGCCGCCCGCCCCGCCGTCGAGCGTGTCGTCGC
>CADCVQ010000061.1 GCA_902806175.1 uncultured Solirubrobacteraceae bacterium | reverse complement strand
AACTCGTCGCCGAGGACGCCGAGCCGCAGCTCGGTGTAGTCCGCGCTCACCGCACCGTCGCCGTCCAGCGAGCCGAGGTTGCCCTGGCCGTCGACGAGGGGATGGCGCACCTCCCAGTCACGGGCCATCCGCACGAGCTCGGCATAGATCGCCCGCCGCCCGCCATCGACGCGGCCGTTGGCGAGCACCGAGTCGACGGCCCGGGCGCTCTTGACGTACTGCGGCGTGCGCGCCCGCGCCCGCGCCAGCTCGCACAGCGCCCGTCGGCACACCGGCGTCAACCCGTCACGAACGTCCGGAGCGACCCCCTCAGCCACGCTGGCACCTTAGTCGGGCCGCCGGTTCGCGGCCAGTGTGACGGACGGCGGGCCCGCTGACCCGCCGCCCTCCACGCTCGCTATGCGAAGCGCGGATCCGATCGGTTCATCCGAGCCGGGTTCTCTCCGCCGAGCCGGTCGGGCCGTCGTCGATCTCAGCCTTTTATCCTTGAGGCGATGCGGCTGGTCGTGGACAACAGCACCGGAGGCGACGAGCAGCTTGCGGCCAGCGTGGCCGACGGTCTACGCGAGCGCGGCTATGCCGTGGAGGTTCGCGAGCCGCAGGCGGCGTCGATGTTCGACACGTCGGTGCACCTCGTCTCGACGGGAATCGTGTTGCGCGTCGACGAGCGCCCCGAGGTCGCTGCGCTCGGCGAGATCTCGCAGGTCGTGCGCGACGCCCTGCTGAGCCATCCGAGCCAGCGCCGCCGCACGCGCGCGGTGCCGGTCGCGATCGGCCCGGGTGGGCAGGTGCTCACCTGGATCGACGTCTTCGACTGACGCCGGCCGTCAGTCCGCATCCAGGCGATCGCGCCGGCGGCGCAGGAAGTCGCGCTCGGGCGCGTTGTCGGTGGCGCTGATCGCGGCCTCGTAGGCGATCGCCGCCTCGGCGTCGCGGCCGAGCCGGCGCAGCAGGTCGGCGCGGACCGCGTGGAACAGGTGCGCGTCGCCGAGGTCGAGCGCGTCGACGAGCACGAGCCCGGCCGCCGCGCCCTGCACCTCGGCCACGGCGACCGCGCGGTTGAGCGCGACGACCGGGCTCGGGACGAAGGCCAGCAGCTGGTCGTAGAGCTGCACGATCTGAGGCCAGCTCGTCTCGGAGGCCGACGAGGCGTCGCTGTGCACCGCCTGGATGGCTGCCTGGATCTGGTAGGGCCCCGGCTCGTTGCGCCGCACGCAGCGACGCACGATCGCCTGCCCTTCCGCGATCAGGTCGCGGTCCCAGCGGCCGCGGTCCTGGTCGGCCAGCAGCACGAGCTCGCCGCCTGGGCCCGTGCGGGTCGCGCGGCGCGACTGTACGAGCAGCATGAGCGCGATCAGACCCATGACCTCGGGCTCGTCGGGCATGAGGTCGGCCAGCAGCCGCCCGAGCCTGATCGCCTCCGCGCACAGATCCTCGCGCACGAGCCGCGCCCCCGAGCTCGCGGTGTGGCCCTCGTTGAAGATGAGGTAGATCACGGCGAGCACCGGCCGCAGGCGTGCCGGGAGATCAGCCTCGTACGGCACGCGGTAGGGGATCTTCGCGTCGCGGATCTTGCCCTTCGCGCGTACGAGCCGCTGGGCCATCGTCGGCTCGGGCACACCGAACGCCCGCGCGATCTCCGCCGTCGTCAGGCCGCCGAGCAGGCGCAGCGTGAGCGCCACCTGGGCCGGCGTGCCGAGCGCCGGGTGACAGCAGGTGAAGATCAGGCGCAGCCGCTCGTCGCGCACGGGGCCCTCCTCTTGCGGCACCGACTCGTCGCGGGCATGGATCAGCGCCGCCTGGGCGTGGCGGTCCGCGCGCGAGGCCTCGCGCCGCAGGCGGTCGATCGCGCGGTTGCGGGCGGTGGTGATGATCCAGCCCGCCGGGCTTGGCGGCAGGCCGGCCGACGGCCAGCGCTGCACGGCCGCCGTGAACGCGTCCTGGACGGCCTCCTCGGCGATATCGATGTCACCGAAGACGCGGACCAGGACGGCCACGGCACGGCCGTACTCCTCGCCGAAGACGCGCTCGATCTCGCGGGAGGCGACGGCCGCCACTCCTGCTCCTCAGCCCTCGTCGCCCTGAAACGGCCGCACCTCGATCGGTACCTGGCACGCGCGCGTGGCCTTGCGGCCCCACTCGAGCGCGGCGTCGAGATCGGGCGCCTCGATGATCCAGAAGCCGCCGACGTGCTCCTTGGACTCGACGAACGGCCCGTCGGTCATGAGCACCTCGCCGTCGCGCACGTGCAGCACCGTCGCGGTGCTGGAAGGCTGCAGTCCGCCGCCGAAGACCCACGCGTCCGCGGCCCGGAGCTCCTCGTTGAGCGCGTTGACGTCGGCCCCGACCTGGTCGATGTCAAAACCGGGCGGCGGGTCGCCCTCGGGGTGGTAGACGCTGAGCTGGTACTGGGTCATGGGTTGCCTCCTGTGGCGTTGTCCCGGCGCGGCCGGCTTCTCACCCTCTACACGAACGGCTCAGGCCGAGATCGACATCGCCGGTGAATGTCGTTCGCGCGCGGCCGGTCGTTCACCAGGACGGGTCGATCTCGGCGCGGAACGTCGCCGACGGGTAGACGCTGGCGCCGGCCGCGCTGACCTGCTGGGAGAGCACGCCGTCGGAGGTCACGACGCGGACGCAGGCCGGGTCGGGCTCGGCGAGCACACGGCGCACGATCTCGTCGTCGGCGGAGTTGGGCCGCGGGCGCTGGGCGTGCGCGACCTCGACGACCGAGGAGCGGATCGGCGGGCGCGGGGGCTGCTCGAAGACGACCGTGACGTCGTCGCCGTCGGTCGCCGCCCAGCGTTCGAGCAGGTCGACGAGGTGCACCATCGCCGTGTGGCGATCGCGCCACCAGCCGTCGGGGCGGGTGCCGATGACGTTCATGCCGTCGACGATCCAGCGCATGAAGAAGGGCCCCGCTCAGGTGCGCCGGCGGCTGCGCAGCCGCGACAGCAGGCGCGTCTTGGCGTTGAAAGCCGCCTTCGTCGCGCGATCGGCGGCGGAGCCGTCGGGCGGCAGCATCCCGATCTGGCGCGCGAACTGCATCTGGTCGTAGACGACGAAGTTCGTCGCGACGATGCCGTCGCGGATGACGAAGTGGTCCATGCCGTCGATCGCCACGGCGCGGCCCGTCGCATCGATGCCTTCGAACGGTGCGCCGCTGTGCGTGCCGGTCAGGCGCCAGTGGATGAAGACGTCGTCGCCGTTCTCGGCGACCGCGATGACGTCCATGTGGGCGTCGGGAACTGCGGCGAACAGCACCTCGAAGTAGCGCACCATCGCATCCGCGCCGTGTTGCGTGCTCGAAGGGAAGCGCTCGACCGTGGCTTCGGTCCACAGCTGCCCCAGCGCCTGCACGTCGTGCGCGTTGATCATCTCAAAGGCCCAGCGCACGATCTCGGCGTTGGAGGCGCCGGCGGGCGGTGTCACGACGGCCATGGCCTAAGGCTACTGCGCGACCACAGCGCGCGGGCTCCCTCGTAGCCGCGCGGACGTCCCAGATGAACTCAGCCATCTAGTCCTTGTAGGGGTCGAACGTGTCGGCGCCGGCCATCGCGACGCCGATCGGCGTGAGGCGGTGGAGGATCTCGATCGTGTCGTCGTGCGCCGCAAGCACGGCGTCCAGGCGCTTGTAGGCCGCAGGCGCCTCGTCGGCGGCGCCGCCGCGCAGCTCCACGCCGCCGCCGACGAGCTGCGCCTGCACGGTGTCGAAGTCGATCTCGCCCTGCTTGATGCGCCCGCGGCGCTTGGTCATGCGGCCCTGCGGGTGGCGCTCGCACAGCGTAAAGCGCGCGTGCTCGCCGACGCCCGCGCGCTCGCGCTCGTGTCGGTAGTGCGCCCACGTCACCCAGCTGTCGCAGCCGCGCTCGCTGCACTCGGCGCGGTTGCCCATCCGGCCGGCGGCCTTCGTGCGCGACATCACGCGCCCGGCTCCGTGCACGGTCGAATACAGCAGCCCCGCGCTGTCGTCGCCGTCGACGCCGCGCAGGATCACCGACGGCTCGCCCATCGTCGCGCCGACGAAGCCCTCCTGGCCCGGGAACGCAGGCGTGCAGCCCTTGCGGATCACCCAGGCGTCGATGCCCATGTGCCGCTCGCGCCACCCAAAATTATGGTGGTTGTGGACCTCGTAGGTGGATCTTGCGCCGAGGATCTCGAGCACCTTGCCGACGACGACGTCGCGGCCGGCGTAGGCGTATTCGCCCGCGAGGCTCATCGCCGCGATGTAGTCCTGCCCGAGCTCGGAGTCCGCCCGCAGCAGCACCGGCGGCGAGTCCATCTCGCCGTCGGGCCCGTGGTCGGTGAACTGACGGCCGGCGGCGAGCGCGAGGAAGCCCGAAGCCGTCTTGTGCCCGAACCCGCGCGAGCCGAAGTGCACGCCGACCCAGACGAAGCCGTCGTCGCCGGCGAAGAGGTCGACGTAGTGGTTGCCCGCGCCGACGGTGCCGAGCTGGTTGCGCGCCATCTGCACGAGCCTGCGCTGCGGGCGGAAGTCGGCCTTGAAGATCGCGTCGAGCACCGGGTGGTCGACGGGCTCGGCGTTGTTGCGCCCGACGCCGAAGGAGATGCGCCGGACGATGTCGTCCATGACGCGCGGCAGGTCGGCGCGTACGTCGTCGACGCGGACGTCGGTGCGGACGGCCTTATTCCCGCACCCAATGTCGAAGCCGACACCCGACGGCGAGATGTGGTCCGGGTAGGCGAGCACGCCGCCGATCGGCTGCGAGTAGCCGACGTGGCCGTCGGCGCAGATCGCGCCCGCGACGGCGTCGCCGGCCTCCGCGCAGCGCCGCAGCTGCTCGACCGCGCGCGGCTCGATGTCGCCCTTGACCGTGATCGGGATCTCGTCCATGGGCACATCGTGACGGGCGTGCCGGCGCGCGGCCAGGCGGATTCGAACCACGGTCGCGCGGGTTTGAACCCACGACCGGCGCGTGCGCGACCGCCGAACATCTGCTTGCGCGGAGCCGGCGCGTGTATTACGGTGACTTCCGCGATGATCTCCATGGCCAACAGCACGTACACGCAGCTGCACGGCGGCATGCCCGCCGCGCGCGTCAAGTGCTGGTCGCAGCCGGAGCTCGCACAGCGCATCAACGACGCAGCCAGCGGCGTCTAGCGGGAGGTCACTGACATGGCTCCCGCGACGATCGCGGGAGCTGCGCTCCAGGCCCGAGGCGGGCGTGGAGCGGGGTGGGACCGCGACTCCATCATCATCGCCATCCAGGACTGGGTGGCCACATACGGCGAGCCGCCCCGTGCGGCCGACTGGAACCCGTCCTCGGCGAAGTGGTCCGGGCAGCTGTGGCGCGTCGAGCGCTACCGCGCCGGTCGTGCCGACGGGTCGCCCTGGCCCGCGCTGAACTCGGCGAAGCGCCCGTTCGACGGGTCGCTCAACGAGGCGATCCGCGCGGCGGGCTTCGCGCCGGCCAAGCCGGGGCCGAAGCGGCGCACCGACGTCGACCCCGAGCAGGCGCACCGGGCTGTCATGAGCCCGGAGGCGCGTGCGATGGTCGCTGCGGCACTCGCGCAGGCGCGTGAGGCCGAGCGGCGCGTCGCGCAGCTCGAGGGGCGCCTGGAGCGTGTCGGCGAGCGTGCGGAGCGCGTCGTCGCCGAGCGCGACGCCGCGCGCCGTGCCGGGCGCCGGGTCCCCGTCAAGCCGAAGGTCGTACGTGAGCGTGTCATCGACGACGCAGCGGTCGCCCGTGCCCAGCGCCGGGCGGTCAACGCGGAGGCGAGGGCCGACGTGACGATCCGCGACGCCCGCGAGAAGACCGCGGAGGCGCGGATGGACGCGGCCGAGGCGCGCACGGCGGCCAAGCGGATGGCGGCGAAGCTCGAGCGGGCGGAGGCGACGATCGGGACGCTGCGCGGCGAGCGCCGCGAGCTCAAGCTGGCGCAGGACCGGCTGGCGGACGAGCTCGTGGTGGCCGAGCGGCTGCTCGAGCGTGCGCGTGCCGAGGCCGAGCGGGCGGCCGAGGTCGTCACCGTGCGCGAGGAGGCGCCGGAGGCGGGCGAGGTGCGTGCCGCGCAGGCCGCGGCCGAGCGCGACCGTCGTGCCGCCGCGGAGGCCGAGCTGCGTGCCGCTCGCGCGGAGCGTGAGCTGCGGGAGACCGTGGCCGCGCTGCGAGGCGAGGCGCGCCGCCTGACCGCCGGCGAGCTCGCCGAGCTGCGTACGAACGGCCCGGGCGGCCCTGCTGTGATGGCGGAGGCGCTCAAGGCCCTCGCCGCGGCTCGCCCGACGAACAACCCGGCGCGCATGCAGGACGCCCTGCGGCGCGTCGCGCAGGCCGCCGTGATGTGGCAGGAGCGGATCTAGCCGATCCGTTCCTGCCGCTCGCGGCGGTCGTGCGATCGCTTGCTGATCCACACGACCCGACGGACCGGACATGACCGAGCTGCAGCGCCTCATGAGGGACTTCCTGCGCGACGACGCGGGCACGCCGCTCGGCACCGGCATGCCGAGCGGCGGTCCCCTGCGCGCCGACGGGCAGTCGCACTACGAGGCGTGGCAGTCGCTGCTGCGCCGCGACCCCTGCTCGTACTGCGGGACGGTCGGCGGGGCGGGCACCGTCGACCACGTCGACCCGCGCTCGCGCGGCGCGCGCGGCGTCGGCACGGTCCACGGCTGGGTCAACACGGTCGGTGCATGCGCGCGCTGCAACGGCGCCAAGCGCGACCTCGGCCTGCTCGTGTTCCTCTATCGCCGGCGCTGGAGCGGCACGCGCATGCGCCCCGGCGAGCCCGCGCGCACGACCCGGCGAGTCGTGCGCCGGTGGCCCGATGAGGTCACCGCCCACCTGCGGGTGGGGCGGGCGCGACGCCCGCAACGCTTGTGGGCGACCCACTAGCGTGCTGGCCGTGCGCAGACCTTCCGTGAACACCCGTGATCGCGACGAGGAGCGCGCGCGGCAGGTGGCGCTCGACGGCCTGATCCTGCGCGGGCTCGTCGGCTCGACCGTCCACGGTCTCTCCAATCCCGGTACCGATGACCGCGACGAGATGGGCGTCTGCATCGAGCCGTCCGAATACGTCCTCGGGCTGCGCCCCTTCGAGCATTACGTCTTCCGCACGCAGCCCGAGGGCGTGCCGTCGGGCCCGGGCGACCTGGACCTGACGATCTACGGCCTGCGCAAGTTCTGCCGTCTGGCGCTGAAGGGCAGCCCGACGGTGCTGTTGCTGTTCTTCATCGACGGCGAGCACCTGCTGGCGCGCACGCCGCCGGGCGAGCGGCTGCAGGCACTCGCGCCGGCCTTTCTGTCCAAGCGGACGGGCCGCGCGTTTCGCGGCTACCTCGAGGCGCAGCGGCGCAGCCTGCTCGGAGAGCGCCACGCGACGCGCACGCGCGAGCTCTCTGCCCAGCACGGCTATGACACGAAGTACGCGATGCACGCGCTGCGAATAGCCGTGCAGGGCATCGAGCTGTTGTCGACCGGGAGGATCTCGCTGCCGGTCCCAGAGCCCGACCGCGGCCGCCTGCGTGCGGTGCGGGCCGGTCGCATCCCGCTCGACGAGGTGGTCGCCCGGCTCGATGAGCTGGCCGCGCGGCTGCAACGCCTGAGCGCCGAGAGCGAGCTGCCCGACGTAGGCGACGCCGAACGCGCCGACCGTTTCCTGGTCGAGGCCCACCGGGAGGCCTGGGGCTGAGGGGCGAGCGCGCGGCTCGTGGGCCCGCTGTCTCCGCCACGACGACGCGAACGCGGCGAGCGCCTACCCGCGCCCCGCCGGCAGGCCAGCCCGCACCCGGCCGGCGATCGCCGCGGCGGTGGCGGGACGCAGGTCGGAGAACGTCCAGCGCCTGGCGCCGTAGCGCGGCTTGACGCGCAAACGCGCCCGTGCGCGGCGCGGCCAGACGAGGTCCTGCTCGGCGGTCTCCATGTCGCGGAAGCGCAGCGAGCGCACGCGGTTGCCGACGGCGTCGTCGAGCAGCCACAGCAGCCGGCGGTCGGTCACGGCCAGCAGCGTGCTCGGGCTCGCCCACGTCGCAGCCGGCGTCACAAGCTCGACCTGCTCCTGCGGCTCGAGCGCGTCGAGCAGCTCGCGGCCGAGGGCGCGGCGCATCGCCTCGGGCAGCCAGCCTCCGCTGCCACCCGCTGCTCGCCGCGCACTGCCGTCGCCACGCCCCGCGTTCGCGGCGCTCGCCGCGCCGGCACGCGGCCGGTGCTCGGAGCGCAGCATCTCGTAGGCGACGTTGAGCTGGACCATCCGCGCCGCGCCGTGCTCGCCCGCGCGGTCGGGGTGCCACTGCTTGGCGAGCTCGCGGTAGGCGCGCGTGGCATCGCCGAGCTCAGCGCCGGGATCCAGGCCGAGGACGGCGTACGGGTCCATGCGCGTATTGAAGCGAGCCGCCGGCCAACGCTCTGCCGCCGGCGCATCGGCGTGTGGTAGACAGCGTGCGCGAAGATGCTCACGCACGCGGCCGACAGCCCCGCGCCCCCGACCGTCGACGAGGTCAGGCGGATCGTCGCGATCGCCAACCCCGTCGTGCGCAACCTCGAGATCACGCACTGTTACGGGCGCCTGTCGACGGCAATGGAGCAGCGCACCGGGCGCTGCGCGAACTGGTGCACGTTTGCGACCTGGGCATCGCGGCAGGCGGGCCGCACGATCCGCGGCGAGGATCTCATCGAGACGCTGGGCACCCGCCTCGGCCGGCGTCCGCGGTTCCTGCACCCGCTCGCGTCGCTGGGCCGCATGCTGCTGCGCCGTGGCCTGTTCGATCCGCAGTCGCGCCTGGGCCGGCTCACGGCGCAGTTGCACACGCCGTTTGACGTCTTCGAACGGACGAGCGACGCCGTCGCGCGCGGCAACCGCAAGGTCTTCGAGGAGATCGGTTGCGAGTTCGCGCGCTACCTGCACGAGGTGCCGCCCGACGCGGGTGCCGACTCGCCGCAGGTGCGCGCGTTTCTGGACGGGCTGCGACCGGGCGAGCCGCCCGACGGGCAGCGCTACCTGCGCCAGGCGTTCACGCGCTACGCGCGCGCCGCCGCGACGACCGACGACGCCGCGCGCGCCCAGCTGCTGCTGCTGGCCAACCTCGAGATCGGGATGCACGAGCAGACACGCCTGCAGCCCGAGATCCGTGCGTCGCTCGACGCGCCATACGAGGTCAAGCAGGACCTCGACCGCCGCCTGCTGCTCGTGCTCGCGCCCTGGTGGCGCCGCCCGGTGCCGCGCGTGCTCGCCAGGCCCGCCGGCGCGCTCGGCGTCCGCGCGCAACGCGGCCTCGCCGACATGCTGCGCGAGATCATCACGCGGTCGCTCATGGTCATGTCGCTGCCGGGCCGCGTGCTCTACCTCGGCGCGCACGTGGACGAACCCGTTCCCGCGGCCCTCGCGCAGCTCACCGACGCTGAGCTGACCGAGCTGCTGGGGCGCTTCGAGCCCAAGCTGCCGGCCCTCCACGACGTCGGGGCGCGCGACTGGTCGGACTTCGATCAGCGCATGCACTACATCGCACACCTGTTTCGCGCCTTCCATCTGCACGAGGAGTTGCTCGCCCCGCCGTTCACGCGCGAGCAGGTCGCGGCGTTCAGCGCCGGGACGGTCCCGGGCGGGGCGCTCTAACGGCTGCGCCGCAAGCCGATGAGCCTGCCCGCTCTATCCTGGAGCCATGGCCGCAACGCCGACCCCCGAGGGCACCCCGCAGCGCCTTGCTGCGATCCGCGCGCAGATGTCCCTGCTCGCGGACTACCTTTGACCCAGCTTCGCTGAGCGAGCGCGCCGCGGTACTCGAGGACCGGATGTCCGAAGCCGGCTTCTGGGACGACCAGGGCAGCGCGGCGAAGGTCAGCGCCGAGCACTCGCGCGCCACGCGCCGCCTGGAGCAGTTTCAGACGTTGCAGGCCGATGTCGAGGATCTCGCGTCGCTCGCCGAGATGGCCGAGGACGACGACGAGATCGCCGCTGAGCTCGAGGAGCAGCTCGCGCCCGTCGAGGGGCGCCTGGCCGCGCTCGAGGAGCAGCGCCTGTTCAGCGGGCGCTACGACGGCGGCGACGCGCTCGTCACGGTCAACGCCGGCGCCGGCGGGACCGACGCGCAGGACTGGGCCGAGATGGTCCTGCGCATGGAGATGCGGTGGGCCGAGCGCCGCGGCTTCAAGGTCGAGCTGCTCGAGGCCAGCCCGGGGGAGGAGGCCGGCATCAAGTCGGCGACCTTCCGGGTGCAGGGCGACAACGCCTACGGCCTCTACGGCGCGGAGAAGGGCGTGCACCGGCTCGTGCGCCTGTCGCCGTTCGATTCGGCCAACCGCCGTCAGACGTCGTTTGCCGGCGTCGAGGTCGCGCCCGTCATCGACGATGCCGGCGAGGTCGAGATCGACGCCGACGACCTGCAGGTCGACACCTATCGCGCATCCGGTGCGGGCGGCCAGCACGTCAACAAGACCGACTCGGCGGTCCGCATCACGCACCGCCCGAGCGGGATCGTCGTGCAGTGCCAGAACGAGCGCTCGCAGACGCAGAACCGCGACGTCGCGATGAAGATGCTGCGCTCAAAGCTCGTCGAGCGCGAGGAGCGACGCCGGGCGGAGGAGCTCGCCAAGGAGAAGGGCGAGGCGCAGGACGTCAACTTCGGCTCGCAGATCCGCTCCTACGTGCTGCACCCGTACACGATGGTCAAGGACCACCGCACCGACCACGAGATGGGCGATGCCAGCCGGGTGCTGGAGGGCGATCTGGACGGGTTCGTGCGGGCGTACCTGCTGCGCAGCGCAGCTCGTTAGAGAGGTTCCGCACAGCGCTGCCGTGTTGGCTGGCAAGCTGAAGGGGTATGCCTGCGCCCACGGCGCAGAGTCATACGGCTCGAAGCTCTGCCCGCGGTCCGAGAGGAGAGCGATGCCCCGCCGTCAACGAACGAACCTCTACCGCGAGCGTGCGGCCCTGCGCCAGAGCCAGCCGGCGCCGATGAGCTACGACACGTTCGCCGCCGACCCGTTGGACGTCCACCGGGTGCCTACGGGGGACGATCTGCTGGCCCTGGACCACGTCGCCCTGTCGGTGGCCGACCCCGCAGCGCTGGCAGCCTTCCTCTGCGATCACCTCGGCATGCACGAACTGTCGCGCAGCGCCGACGTCACCGTCGTCGGCGCCGGCGATCGCGCCGCGACGCTGGTGCTCGTCGCAGCCGATGCGTCTCGTGAGCCGGGTGCGCTCGAGCGCCTGGTCCTGCGGATCGCCGATGTCGAGCGCGCCGTTGCGGCGCTGCCCGCCGGGACCGCAGTGGAGGGCGACCGCCTCGAACTGGCCACGTTCCAAGGCCCGGAGGGGCTGGGCCTCGGCTTCACGATGGTGGCGGGCGGCGGCATCGACTACGACCTCGACCACGTGGTCCTACGGGTGTCCGATCCCGACCAGACCAGGGCCGCGCTCGCCGAGGCAGGATGGGTGCCGCGCGGCCAGGCGCTTCATGTCACCGACAAGTACGTCACGCTCAACGCCTCGCCGCAGCACTCGGAGCACCCGGAGCGCTCGCTGCTCGATCACATCGCCGTCCGTGTCGACTCCGTGGACGCGGTCGCAGCGCAGGCGCACGTGCGCGGACTGGAGGTCGACGAGCGGGTGGCGGACGACGCGTTCGGGATCGTGCTCCCCGGTCCCGAGCGGATCCGGCTGCACTTCGTGCACTAGGAACGCTCCAGCGCCCTGAGCTCCTTCCACGTCTGCGGGCCTACGATCCCGTCGACGTCCAGCCCGGATCGCGCCTGGAAGGCCCGCACGGCCGCCTCTGTCTGCGCGCCGAAGTGGCCGTCGATCTCGCCGACGTCGAAGCCGGCGGCGATCAGCCGGCGCTGTAGGCCGCGCACGGCGACACCGTCCGCGCCGTTGCGCACGGTCGGATCGGACATGTCGGCGTCGTCGAGCTTCTCCCAGGTCGCCGGGCCGACGATGCCGTCGGCCGTCAGCGTCGCCCATTTCTGGAATGACTTCACGGCGCTCTCGGTGAACACGCCGAACACGCCGTCCACCTCGCCGGGCTTGAAGTCGAGCTCGATCAGGGCTTCCTGCAGATCGGTGACGTCCGGTCCCTCAGATCCCCGCTTCAGCGTCGGCTCTGCCATCGGGTGCTCCCTCCCGGAAATCGCGCGTCGGAAACGTGCCTTCGCTGCTGATGCGCAGCGGGCCGTGCGGTGGATGCCTCCGCGCAACCGCTGCGAGCATACGCGTGGCGGCCCGCCGGCAGGGTGTGAGCCAGCCCGCGGCCCCGACGTCACCCACGAGGAGTTCGACGGCGGGCACAGCGTGCCGCCGGCGCTCGCGCTGCGCGCGGTCGACTGGCCCGGCGCGCGGTAGCGAGCCGCGCCGTCCTCGCACAAGACGAAGCCCCCGCCTCGGGCCATCCCTGGCCACGAGGCGCGGGCCTCACCTACGCAAACCGTGACGTCGGCGCAAGGTTGGCCGATGACACGATTGTTTTCTGCTTGGCCGCCCCGAGCTTCGCCATCCGATCGCCCGACGCAGAAAACCCCACCGCCTCGGGCCGTCCCTGGCCACGAGGCGCGGGCCTCACCTACGCAAACCGTGACGTCGGCGCAAGGTTGGCGGGTGACGTCGCGCTGGCGCCCCGGCGTTCGCCCGCCGACGAGGGGCCGGCAGGATGCCGGCCCCTCGTCCTTCGGGACGCTGCGTGCGTTCGGCGTCAGGCGTTGCTGAGCTCGCGCTCGGCGGCCTTCAGGACGCCGACCCGGTTCTTGTGGGTGCGCTCGTAGTCGCGGACCTGCTGTGCGCGGTCGTCGTCGCCCTCGGAGAGGACGGCCTGCACCTCGTCGGCCGTCAGCTCGTCATAGCCGGCCCACGGCTCGTCGCCGCGCAGGCTGGTGATGCGGCTGAGGACCGTGGTGCGGTTCTGGTTCTTGCGCTCGTAGGAGTCGACCTTCGCCAGATCGATCTGCGAGAGGTCGCTGAGCTTGGCGATGATCTCGTCCGCCGTGAGCTCGTCGTAGCGCTTGATCGCCAGGTCGCCCTCGGATGCGACGGCGCCCTTGATCTGGCCCTCCACCTGCGCCACGCCCGGAACCTTGCGGGCCTGCCGCGACGTGCGCTTCGCGCGCGCCGTGGTGCTGCGCGCCGTGTCCATCGCGGCCTCGCCGGCGCTGCGGACGGCGTCGGCGGCGCCCGTGGTGCGCACGTCGAACGACGAGTTGCCCTTCACCTCGGCGCGCACGACGGCATCGGTGAGCTTGGGGATCTCGCGCAGGACGCGCTGGAGCATCTTCTCCTCGTCGGCGAGGATCGAGGCGGCCAGCTCGGCGGTCTCGTCGTCGCCGACCGCGCTGGCCAGGCGCTCGAGGGCGGTGTACGTCGCGATCTCGCGCGCCTCGGAGGCGTATGCGTCCTTGGCGTTCTTGAGCACCTTCTCCTCGCCGCCGGAGCCGCGCAGCAGGTCGATCGGCGCCTTGCCGAACGCGAGCGCCTGACCGACGACGCTCTCGACGGCGCCGACGACGGCCGTGATCGGGTTGCCGTTCTGCCCGAGCTGCTGCAGGCGCTCTCCGACGCGGTCGGCGTGATCGCGCGTCTGGCGCAGGTGCTGCTCCAGCGCGGTGCGGTAGGCGCCGCGCGGCGTCATCGCGATCTGCGACTGCAGCATGCGGATGAGCGTGTGCTCGGCGGCCTGCGCCTCGCTGAGGTACTGGACGACTTTCTTCTGAGAAGCTTGCATGGGACTCCGATCAGAGGGGGGAGGGGGTCCCCGGGAACACCCACCGGGGAAGGCACGGCACGCTTGAGCAAGACCGGCTCGGCGCGTGCCGTCCCTCAGGGGTTAGCCAGCGCGGGTCGCGTCCAAACGGACATGGCCCGCTCTGTGCTGTGACTCACACAGCGCCGCCGGCCACGGACTCACCCAACGGCTTGACGTCGGTCGCGGGGACTCCAGCGCAAGCGGCCACCGCTCCGCCGGCACGAGCGCCGCGGACCACGTCCTCCCTGCGCCGAGCTCGCGCCTGGCCGCCAAAGATAGGGATCGATCGGCGCCGCATATTGGGAGGTCTCCCGATGCGCCGGGCCTCGGCTGGACGGGAGTGTTGGCAGACGCAGATGCCGCGCTCGGGTTCGCCCGCAGCGTCCAGAGACCAGAGGGGACCAGGCGGATGTTGCTTCAGATGCGCACGACGAAGAGGGGCAAGCTCACAGACGAGGGCAGCACCGAGGTCCGCCGCGCGGCTACGAGAAGGCCCCGCGCCGTTCTCGTTCTCGCGGTGGCGGCGGCGACGCTGCTCGCCGCTGCTCCGGGTGCGAGCGCGGCGGGCAAGCCCTCGAAGGTGGCGTCGGTCATCGAGCAGGTCGCCGGCGACGTCGACCGCGCGCGCAAGGCGGGACGTTCTCCCGCCCGCCTCTCAGGTCAGGTCGCCAAGGTCGCCGCCGACGGCGCGATCGAGGTCAACGTCTGGGCGCTCGGCCAGGTCACGGCCCGCGAGCGCGCGCAGCTCACACGGCTGGGCGCACGGATCGTCGCGAGCGCGACCGCGCCGTCGCGCCGCCGCTATCCCGCGTACGGCCTCTTCCAGGCGGCCGTCCCGCATGATCGCCTCGACGAGGTCGCCGCGCTGGACTGGGTCGCGGCCGTGACCCCGCCCGACTACGGGCAGAGCGACGACCATCCCACGAATCCGACCAACAGCCAGGGCGTCGCGCTGCACAACGCCGACGACGTGCAGACGCGCGGCGTCAACGGCACCGGCGTGAACGTCGGCGTGATCTCAAACGGCGTCCCGTCGCTCGCCGCCGGCGACCTGCCGGCCGTCACCGTCAACAACGTCGGCTGCGCGGCGGGCACCCCGCAATGCGACGAGGGCACCGCGATGCTCGAGATCGTCCACGACATGGCGCCCGGCGCCGGGCTGCTGTTCGACGCCGGGGGAGCCGGCGACGCCGTCGCCGCGCACATCGGCGCCCAGAACTGGCTTGCCGCCAACGGCGCGGACGTCATCACCGAGGACATGGCCTTCGACCAGCAGCCCGCCTTCCAGTACGGCGCGCTCGCGGCGAACGGCGACATGATCGCCGCCAACGGCGTCTCCATGCACTCCTCGGCCGGCAACCTCGGCAGCGCCCACGCCGCCCGCATGGCGGCCACGGGAACCGGACAGGGTCCCGACGGCGCGACCGGCCCATGCGCCGGCAGCGAGCCCGACAACGGCGTCGCGATCGCCGGCGGCACCGACAACACATTCGATCTCTCCGTCCCCGCGGGCGGCAATGGCTCGATCACGCTGCAGTGGAGCGAGCCGCGCGCGATCGCGCCCACGGCCGGGCAGGGCGGCTTCACGAACCTCGATCTCTACGTCCTCGACGCCGCCGGCACGACCTGCGTCGCGCAGAGCACGACCGTCCAGTCGCAGGGCGTCGGCGACACGCTCGAGGTCGCCGGCCTTGCGCCCGGGACCTACAAGGTCGTCGTCGACGTCGAGAACGCGCCCGCCGGCGTGGCGGTGCCGACGCTGGACCTGAAGATGCGCGGCACGAACCCGATCGACGCGACGACGCGCGCGCTGAGCCTGAATCCGGACTCGAACTACACCGGCCAGGCAACGTCGGCGGCGGCCCTCAACGCCCAGGCGTCCGGCGCGCTCGAGGCATTCTCGGCCGCCGGCCCGGTGCAACTGCTGACCACGACGCAGTGCCCGGCCAACGACCCGGCGCCCTGCGGCAACGGCCAGGCCGGCGCGTTGAACCAGACCGCGGGTGGGCCGACGTGGGGTGCCGCCGACAACGTCACGGTGACCGGCGTCGGCGGCTTCGGTTCGCCGTTCGCGGGCACCTCGGCGGCGGCGCCGCACGCGGCCGCCTGCGATGCGCTGCTGCGCGACGAGCTCGACCAGCCCGCCGCCGCTCCCGCGACGACGAACGCGCGTCTACGGGCGACGGCGCAGGACATCGCCCCCGCCGGCGTCGACGACGTGACGGGCGCCGGGCGGCTGGACTGCCTGCAGGCGGTCAACGACGCGCCGACGGCGAAGGTGGCCGCACCGCCCTCGACGCAGGAGGGCACGAACGTGACGCTCGACGGCAGCGGATCGACCGATCCGGACACCGGCGACACGCTCACGTACGCGTGGGACCTCGACGACGACGGCGCATTCGACGACTCCTCACAGGCCAAGCCGACGTTCTCGCGGGTCGGGCGCGACGGCACCTTCACGGTCCGCCTGCGCGTCACCGACACCGCAAACGCGACGAGCACCGACAGCGCGACCGTGACGGTCACGAACGTCGCGCCGACGACGTCGGCGATCACGGCGAGCGCGTCGCGCGCGGAGAACACCGCGACGTCGATCTCCGGGACGATCAGCGATCCGGGCTGGCAGGACCCGCTCAGCGCGACGATCGACTACGGCGACGGCACCGGCGCGCACTCCCTCACCGGCGTCGAGGAGCACGATCGTCCGGACGGATCGATCAGCTACGACATCACGCACGCCTACGGCGACGACGGGACGTTCACGATCAAGGTCTGCGGCGCCGACGACGACGTCGCGGACGTCTGCGCGACGACGCAGACGACGGTGACCAACGTCGCGCCGACCGCGGCGATCGCCGACGGCAGCGCGACCGACATCAACGGCACGTCGGTCATCCTGTCGCACGCGGGCGATCCGGTCGATGTCGCCGGGCGCTCGACCGATCCCGGCAGCGACGATCTGACGCTGACCTGGAACTGGGACGACGGGCCTCCGGCGCTTGACCGGTCGAGCATCTTCCTCGTCGACCCGCCCAACGCCGATCCCGATCCGAGCCCGTCCGTGCAGCCACGCGACGTGACCGACATGACGTCGCACGCGTTCGCTGCGGCATGCACGTACGACATCGTCTTCACGGCACACGACGACGACGGCGGCTCGGCCTCGGACACGATCAAGGTCCTGATCGCAGGAAACGCGGACGACGGCCGCCCCAGCGGCTACTGGGCGCACCAGTACCGCCAGCGCGGCACGATCGACTTCGACGACGCGACGCTGGGCTGCTACCTGGAGATCGCGGCGTTCGTCAGCAGGGTGTTCAACGAGCTGCGCGACGTCTCGACGTTCCAGAGGGCGCAGTCGCTCCTGTTCAGCCAGGTCAAGCCGGTCGGCAAGTGGGACCAGTTCGACCGCGACCTGCTCACCGCCCTGCTGAACTTCGCCAACGGCGCCGTCGAGTGGGACGAGCAGGTCGACACGAACAACGACGGCACGTCGGACACGGCGTTCAGCGCGGCCATCAAGGCGGCCGAGACGGTGCGCCTGAACCCGAACGCCAGCCCGGCTCAGATCGACGCCGAGCGGGCGAAGCTCCAGAGCATCAACGACCGGGTCTGAGCCAGCTCAGACCTGCTCCGGCGCCGCCGACCACGGCGGCGCCGGTCACGGGGGCCGCAGCTGCCATTCGCCGCGAGGTTCGGTGGATCCAGGCTCAGACCGACGTGATGAGACCGAGGCGCTGCGCCACGGTGGCGGCCTCGACGCGACCGCGGACGCTGAGCTTGGCGAGGATGTTCGAGACGTGAGCGCCGGCGGTCTTCTCGGTCACGAACAGGGCCTGCGCGATCTCCCTGTTGGTCCTGCCCGCGGCCACCAGCGCAAGAACCTGAAGCTCGCGCGGAGTGAGCCCGAGTTGGTCGCCGGGACCGGGTTCGGTCACCTCGTCGGCCGCGTCGCCCACGTCGAGATCGATTCGCGCGCGCCGCGCGAGCAGCTCGATCTCGCGGGCGAGCGCGCCGGCAGCGAGCTTCTGCGCGATCGCGTGCGCCGATCGCAGTGCCGCGCCACCCTCCTGCGCCCGGCGCCGGGCCAGGAGTGCCTCGGCCTCGCGCCAGCGGGCGTAGGCGAGCGGGTAGGGGTGGCCGGCCGACTCCCACGCGGCCGCGGCCAGACGCCACGGCTCGAGCTCGGACCCGTGCGCCAGCCGCTGGACCTCAGCCTCACACAGGCGCGCGTACGCGACGGTGACCGCAGAGATGAAGCGCTCGCCGCCGCCGGCGGCTTCGACGAGAGTCCGTGCGCGCGCCACGAGTGCGTCGGCTGTCGCGAGGGATGTCCTGCGTGCCCCCTTCGCGCCCCCGAAGGCTCCGGCATCCGCCTCGGCCCATGCCCCGAGCCACAACAGCGGCCCGACGAACCATGCGTCGTCGCTGTCGTCCAGGCACCGCAGGCCCGCTGTGATCGCCTCGCGGGCCTGCGGCGGTTGCCCCTGCCACAGCGCAAGCTCAGCCTGATAGGCGGCCAGCATCGACTGAAACTGCGGATCGACGGCGCTGGTCATGAGCCCTTGTGCCGCGGCGAGGTGCTGCGCCGCATCCTCGAACCGCCCGCGCGCGACCGCGAGGCGGCCCCTGCACAGGTGCAGTTCGATCGCCGGCATCTCGATCGGCTGGCGGTCATCGGCGGCGCTCAGGAGGGCGTCGGCCTGGTCCCAGCGGCCGAGCGCCAGCAGCGCGGTCGCCGCGTTGACCTCCAGCGAGACGCCGTAGTCGCGCGCGAGCCCGAGCCGCTCGGCGACCCGCTGCCCCTCGAGCGCGAGCTCCAGCGCCTCTTCCAGGCGGTTCAGCGGCCCGCCCAGGATCTCCGACAGGTTCTGGTAGGCGCGCCCGATGTCATCCAGATCGCCGACCTCGTGGGCGATCTCCAGCGCCTGCCTGAGGTGGGCGACACCGCCACCTGGATCGCCGAGGAAGCCGAGCGCGCAGCCGAGCGTGTTCAGCGCGTGGCCCTCCTCGGCGCGCGCGCCGACCTGTTGCGCGATCGCGATCGCCTGCTCGGAGGTTGCGGTCGCGTCCTGAAAGCGCGCCAGCAGCATGAGGCTCTGCCCGTGCGCCGCGAGAACGCGGGCTCGCGCGGCCGACGGCGGCTCCTCGGGAACGAGGCGTAACGCCTCCTCGTAGGCGCGTCGCGCCGCCTCGCTGTCGCCGGCCGCCCACAGATAGCGGCCCAGCCGCTCCCACAGCAGCCCCGCGCTGCCGGCGTCGGCGCGCTCGATCGCAGCACGTATGAGCGCGCCTGCACGCGCGTGATCGCCCGCGAGGTTGGCCGCCTCAGCGGCGCAGCGCGAGAGCGTCACGCGGTCGACCCCGGTCCGCGTCTGGGCGTCGGGAACGACGTCCCAGAGCTCCAGCGCGCGCTCGAAGTGCGCCCCGGCCTCGGCAAAGCCCCAGCGCGACTGCGCGACACGGCCGGCCTGGATCGCCGCATCGAGTGCGCGCGGCAGGTCGTGCGCGGCGAACCAGTGATAGGCAAGCTCGCCGGCGACGATCGCGGCGCTGCCGGCAAGCTGCGGATCTGCGCTCAGCGCCGAGCCGTAGCCGAGGTGCAGCTCCCTGCGCTCCCCGGGCAGCAGCTCCTCGTACACCGCCTCGCGCAGAAGCGCATGGCGAAACGCGTACGTGTCGGGCCCCTGCGTCACGAGCAGCTGATGGGCGACCGCCTCACGCAGCGCGTCGCTGCGCTCGCGCGGCGGCAGCGAGCAGACGGACTCCAGCAGGCCGACGGCGACGCTGCGCCCGCCGACCGCTGCGACGCGCAGCACCTCCTGGGCCGCCGGCGAGCGCCGCTCGACGCGCGTGAGCAGGATGTCGCGCAGCGTCGACGAGAGCTCGGCGGCGTCGTCCTCGCGAGCGGCCGCCAAGAGCTCCTCGGCGAAGAACGCGTTGCCCTCCGAGCGCCCGAACACGGAGTCCACGAGCGCGGGCGCGGGCGGCGCGCCGAGGATCCCCGTCACATGCTCGGCGATCTCCTCGCGCGTGAAGGGCCGCAGATCCAGCCGCTGCACGATGCGGGGGCGGTGCAGCTCGGCCAGGAAAGCACGCAGCGGATGGCCCCGGTACAGCTCGTCTGCGCGGTAGGTCGCCACGAGCATGATCCGCTCGGCGCGCAGGCTTCTGGCCAGAAAGGCCAGCAGGTCGCGCGTCGAGCGGTCAGCCCAGTGCAGATCTTCGAGGACGACGATCAGCGGCGCGCGCTCAGACAGGCGGACCAGCAACCTGTGCACGAGCTCAAACAGCTGGCCCTGGCCGGAGAGGCCCGGGGTGGACGCCGCCGCCTCGGTCTCGCCGCGCAGCTCGGGCAGGATGCGCGCCAGTTCGAAGCCGTCCGCCGGAAAGAGCTCCGCGCGCGTCGGCTCGTCCAACTCCTCGACGTACGTGCGCAGGGCTTCCACGAACGGCCACAGCGGCAGGTCGACCTCGGAGAGATCCATGCAGCCGCCGACGAGCGCCGTCGCGCCGTCGGCGCGCGCGCGGGCGACGAACTCGCGCATCAGCCGGGTCTTGCCGACACCGGCCTCGCCGCCGACCGTATACGCGACGGCGCGACCGGCGGCGGCCGACGCCGCACCGTCCAGGAGCCGGGCGAGCTCGGCATCGCGACCGACGAAGCGCGCGTTCAGGAACGGGACGGACACAGCTCAGCGCCCCGCGCTGCGCGCGGCGCGCGCCTGCGACTCGTGGCGACGAGTTCGCACGTCATCGAGCCATCGAGAGATCCACCCGCGATCTACGCTAACGCACCACCGCGCCGTCGCGCCAGGGGTCGCGGCCACGGCGACGCACGGTCGGTGCGGCGTCGCGCGGCAGATCGCGCGACGATGCAGCAATGGCGGGGGATCCTGACTGCTGGTGGCTTGACGAGCGAGCACATGCGGGCCGCGAGCATTTCGACGAGCAGCACGCGCGGCGCTATGACGCCAAGATGGACGCGCAGGCGGCCGCCGAGATCGGTCTGCTGCAAGATGCCGGTATCCTGGATGCGCAGAGCTCGGTTGTCGACATCGGCGCCGGCAGCGGTCAGTTCACGCTCGCCGCCGCTCAGGTCTGCAGGAGGGTGGTCGCGGTCGACGTGTCGCCGGTGATGCTGGCGCGGCTGACCGAGAAGCTCGAGCGCGGCGCTGTCGCCAACGTCGAGCCGGTCGGCGCCGGGTTCTTGACCTACCAGCACTCGGGCGAACCGGCCGACCTCGTCTACAGCCGCTTTGCGCTGCATCACCTGCCGGACTTCTGGAAGGCGATCGCGCTGTGCCGGATCGCCGCGATGCTGCGACCGGGTGGCGCGCTGCGCCTCTGGGACGTGGTCTACAGCTTCGAGCCGGCCGACGCCGAGCGGCGCATCGAGGCGTGGATCACGCAGACGATGGCGGCCGACGTCGAGCATGGCTGGACGCGGCCTGAGCTCGCGGAGCACGTCCGCGACGAGCACTCGACCTTCACGTGGCTGCTGGAGGCGATGATCGAACGTGCCGGCTTGGACATCCTCGACGCGCACTGCGACGCGTCGGGCATGTTCGCCCGGTACCTGTGTCAGAAGCGACCGGCGCCGGCGGCGAACACGGACGCTGCGCGCGCGTGAAGACCGCTCGGATCGACGCACGCCTCGCGCGCGAATTTCCAGGTGCCGCGCATGCGCCCGCGGTCGCCCTCGTCGAGCGGATCTGCGTCGGGCTCGATACCTGGAGGATCGTCAGCGAGACAGACCGGGTGGAGGCGGCGGCCCTGGAGTGGGCGCACGGTGACCTCAGGCGGCTGGACGATGCCGCCGCCCTGGCGTTGGTCGATTGGCGAGACCTGCTGGTCCGAGCCGGCGATGCCTGAACACGCAGATCACGCCATACCGCGTTGAGCTCGCCGTCCCGCTGTGCGATGGTCGGCAGATGCGACCCACGCTCTTTGCGTTCGCCGGCGGCAAGCCCGCCTTCCTCGCCCTCGCCGCAGCGCACCACGCGCGCTGCCTCGAAGACCCCGAGCTCAACCACCCGTTTTCTCATGTCGGCCAGCACCCGCAGCACGTCGAGCGTCTCGCCGCCTACTGGGCGGAGGTGATGGGCGGCCCGCGCTCCTACTCGCAGGCCTGTGGCGACCAGACCGACCTGCTGCGCATGCACGCGGGCAACGGCGACATGGGAGATCTCGGCGAACGCTTCGTCCGCTGCTTCGACCGGGCCGCCGACGATGCCGAGCTGCCCGTGGAGCCCGCCTTCCGCGCGGCCTTGCACGCGTACATGTGCTGGGCCGTCGACGACGTCCTGGCCTACTCGGCGCAGGACGCGGTCGTTGCTCCCGGCGCTGTCATGCCGCGCTGGGGATGGGACGGTCTGCAGACGTAGGCGACATCGATCCGGCCGGCAACCGGCGGATCGCGTCGCCCGGGCACCTGCCCGCAGTGCTCGTCAGCGAGAAGCGGCCGCGCCGTCCGCCGGCGAGGACATGTAACGGCTCGCCCGAGCCCGCCGGCTTCGTGTCGAAGTTCGTCAGGTACTCAAAGCGCCCGCTGCGCAGCGTCTGATAGCGGACATACCAGCGCGCTGCGTGCAGGCGCGTCGGGGTACAGCACCGCGACCGCCCGCCGCCGCGCGACCGCGCACCGCGCCACCACGCGCCGGGCAACGCGACGAGCCGGCCGCCGGCCTGGCGTGCTGCCCTGTCGCCGCTGCGATCGGGTCGTTCAGCGCACCCGGCCAGAGCGATGGCAATCACCAGCACCGCAAGCCGCGCGCCACGAACCTTCTCCACGACGTACGGCAGGGCCAGGCGCCCGGCGCGACGGCAACCAGCCGGGCAGGACGTGCAGCCGCCGCACTCGCGCGACCGTTCGAACGCTGTTCACGCGCGGCAGCGCGACACCGCCACCCCGACCGCCACGCGGCGGCGCACGGTGCGCATCCCCGTCGCGCTGGCGGTGAGCAGCGCGCACCCCGGCCGGTCGACGAGAAAGCCGCCCGGATAGCCGGTCCAGGGGTTGGGCGTGCCGTCGGTGAAGCGCCGCGTGCCCGGCGGGCAGGCGTGGAAGCGCACCGCGCGCTGGCCGTCGCCGTCGGCGACGCGCCGCCCCTCGCGGCGCCACTGCGCCACGTCAAAGTCCAGGCGCGCGCGTGTGCGGTCCAGCGGCGTGATGCGAACCGTCACCGGCTCGCCGCCGCGGACGACCACGGGAATCTTCAGGGTGCCGTCCGCGCCGCGCCGCAGCCGCCAGCTGTGGCGACGGTCCAGCCCGATGAAGAACAGCCGGCCGAGGCGCACGTCCGCGCTGCCATAGGGCGGGCCGGGTGCCTGCATCGGCCCCGCGTCGCCGGCGCAGGTGCGATCAAAGGGCGCGTCACGCTGTGCCGCGGGCGCGCCGGGCGAACCCGCGGCGATCGCCGCGCCGATCGCCAGGACGGGTACGAACACCGACACGGTCTTCATGACCCCGACTACACCGCACGTCAGGAGCCGGTTCCAGCCGGCGCCGCGAAATCCGCCGGCTCATGCGTCCGGGTGATGCGATGCCGAGCGCATGCGGGCGCCGGTAGTCCCGCATGACCTCGCTCCAGCGGTGCGACGGGATGAGCGCGACCTGCGCGCAGCGCCGCCGGCCGCGCGCAAGCGGTCCTGGCGCCGCTGCTGCGCCATACGCCGCGATGTCGCCACGACCGGCCGCACGCCGACGGCGTCGCGCGGCGCATGCCTAGACTGCGTCGGGTGACATTCCAGCGCGGCATCGACGGGTCGGATCCCATGCGCGCGCAGCCGATCTCCGCGCGCGCGGGGGCGCGCGAGGAGCGTGACGCCGAGGACTCGTGGCTGCTGGGAACCGGCACCCTCGCGTGTCCGCGCTGCGACGCGCCGGTCGGACTCGGTGGGCGCGCCGTCTCCTTGGCGCATGATCTGGACTGCCCGTTCTGCCGGCACACGTCGGTCGTGCGCGACTTTCTCTCGCTGGCGGCGCCCGCGCGGCCCGCGCGCGTGCAGGTACGAGTGCACCAGCGCGTACGCGCCGCGCGCCGCTGAGTCACACCGCCCGCTGGTCGGATCCGGCCGCGAGCGCGTCGGCGTAGACGCGCGCCTGCGCATACAGGCGCGCGAAATCGGCCGGCTTGTAGTGGGCGTTGAGGCCGCTGGGGTTCGGGAGGATCCACACCGGGCGCCCGCCGATCTCGTCGGGCTGCAGTCCGATCGCCGCCTTGGGCCGCCCGAACGCCGTGCGGTAGGCGGTGATCCCGACGACGGCGACGAGGCGCGGCCGATGCAGGGCAACCGTTCGCTCGAGCGCGAGCGCTCCTTCGCGCAGCTCCTCGCAGGTGATCTGTGCGGCCTCGCGCGTCGGGCGAAAGACGAGATTCGTGACGCCGACGCCGTGTGCGGGCAGCTCGGCGTCTTCGTCCGGGCGCAGCCGTCGCGGGGTGAAGCCCGCGGCGTGCAACGTCGGCCAGAACCGGTTCCCCGGCCGCGCGAAGTGGTGCCCGACCTCGGCGGAGCGCAGCGACGGGTTGATGCCGACAAAGAGGACGTGCAGCCCGGGTCCGACGATCGGGCCCAGCACCGCGCCCGATTCGCCCGTCATGTCGCGCTTCTGGACGCGGGGGAACCGATGTGCATTGATTTCAGCCAGCCGCGAGGAGTCGCTGCGCCCCCGCGTGACTTCGCCGCCGCAAAGGAGGATGGATGAAGTCGATCGTCGTCGGTACGGATGGGTCGCCGAACGCGGAGGCGGCGGTGCGCCAGGCGATCGAGGTCGCCAAGGGCAGTGGCGCGCGCCTTGTCGGAGCACGCGGAGTGACCGCCATCAGGCGTTTCTTGCTCGGGAGCGTGTCGAGCAAGCTCGCGCACCACGCGCACTGCAGCCTGATGATCGTCCGCGAGGACTGAAGCGCACCCGCCGGGGGCGGACCGGCGGTCAGCCCGCTTGCGGCTCGTCGAAGATCGCGGCGATCTCGTCGAGCGCCTCCTGCTCGTGCTCGCTGACCTCCGTGCCGCCCAGACCGAGAAAGCCACCCTCGCGATGGGCGCGGGCGACCGTGTCGGCCACCGAGAAGACGAAGCGCTTGTAGTCCACGACCTCGTCCTCGGTGGCGTGACGCTCGAGAATCCCAACCGCCTGACGCAGGGCGGCGGGCGCCTCACGACGCAGATCCTCGGGGGTCCGCGGAGCGGTCGCGGGATCGATCGCCGGCGGTGTGGAGAGCACCGCCTGCAGCAGCTCGCCGGGGGCCTGCTCGCGGGCGGCGGCGTAGGCACGCGAGATCGCCACCGACTCGCGCACGGTGCCTCCGCGGTCGGCGGCGATCACGAGCATGGCGGTGAGAAACGGGGCGGTGGTGACCACCGACCAATCCTCGGCGTTGAAGGCGGCCTTCGTCGTCATCCGGAACTCCAATGGCTTGGGGGGCGGCGGCCCCGTGACGGATCCCTCGATGGTACGTGCGGCGCGGATGGCGCCCATGACGAGCGCCGATCGGCGACCGCTTGCGCCATCGTCACGCCGGCCGTGCTGTTTGCGCGAGGCCGGTCGCATGACGCCGATCTACGCGCTATTCATGCGCGATGAACTATCGCCAGCTCGGCAGCACCGGCATCGAGGTCTCGGAGATCGGCTACGGCGCCTGGGGGATCGGGCGCTCGCAATGGGTGGGCGCCGAGGACGAGGAGTCGCTGCGTGCGCTGGGTCGCGCGATCGACCTCGGGCTGAACTTCATCGACACGGCGCTGGGCTACGGAAACGGCCACAGCGAGCAGCTCGTCGGTCGCGTCGTGCGCGAGCGCGGTGAGCAGGTCCACGTGGCGACGAAGGTTCCGCCGTTGAACGGCGCCTGGCCGGCGCCGGCGGGCATCCACGCCGACGAGGCCTTCCCCGGCGATCACGTCCGCGCCTGCACCGAGCGGTCGCTGTCGAACCTCGGCGTCGAGGCGCTGGACGTGCAGCAACTGCACGTCTGGAGCGACGAATGGGTCGAGCAGGGCGACTGGCTCGACGCCGTCCAAGCGCTCAAGGCGGCGGGCAAGATCCGCGCGTTCGGGGTCTCGATCAACGACCACCAGCCCGCCAACGCGCTCAAGCTGATCGACGCCGGCGTCGTCGACACCGTACAGGTCATCTACAACGTCTTCGACCAGTCACCGCAGGACGAGCTGCTGGCCCGCTGCGCGCAGCGCGGCGTCGGCGTCATCGTGCGCGTGCCGTTCGACGAGGGCGGGCTGACCGGCCGGATCGCGCCCGACAGCGAGTTTCCCGACGGCGACTTCCGCGCACGGTACTTTCGCGGGGAGCGCAAGCGCGAGGTGGCAGAGCGCGCACAGGCGATCGTCGACGACCTCGGGCGGCCGCTGGAGGATCTGGCTGAAATCGCGCTGCGGTTCACGCTCAGCCGCCCCGAGGTCTCCACCGTCATCCCCGGCATGCGCTCCATCCGCAACGTCGAGCGCAACATCGCCGTCGGTGACGGCCGCGGCCTGCCGCCGGAGGATGTCGAGCAGCTGCGCGCGCACCGCTGGCTGCGCAACTTCTACTCCTGAGGATCGAGCAGTCTCAGGAAGCCCTCGCGCACCAGCCGCTTGACGAGCACGAGCCGGCCGGTGCCGTCCAGCGCCCCCGGAAGCTCGGCCGCCGCGAAGGGCGCGTCGGCTGCGTGAGCCGCGGCGACGGCCTCGACCGCCTGCGGCGGAAGGCGCACCTCCTTGCCCTCGAAGCGCAGCGTCGCGCCAGCGTCGGAGCGCTCGAGCTCGGCGATCACGGTCGGGCGCCGCTGCAGTGGCGTTCGCACGGTGAGCCGCGGCAGCGCGCGGATCTGCGTGAGCTGATCGTCGAGGATCGCGCGGCGCCCGTCGACGAAGCTTCGCCGCGCGCGCCGCGCGACCGCGGCGGAGTCCAGCCGCGCGGCCAGGCGCTCGAGCAGCTCGCCGGTGAGCTCGCCGCCGGCGTCCAGCGCGCGGCGAAACTCGACGTCGTCGGCGCACTCGCCGAGCGCGGCGCGCAGCGCGTCGATCCGCGTCGGCGGGTGCAGGCCGACGGTGATGTGCAGTGAGTCGGCGTCTGCCGCGGTCGCCTCGTGCGGCCAGCCGCGCGGCAGATACAGCGTGTCGCCGGCCTGCAGGGTGATGTCGAGCACGGGGTCAGCCAGGCGGCCGGCGTCGGCGGGCGACCAGCGCTGGCTCTTCAGCGGCAGCTCGACGACGGGCTCGTGGATGCGCCAGCGCTTGTGGCCGCAGACCTGCAGCACGAACACGTCGTGGGTGTCGTGGTGCACGCCGAAGCCCTGTGAGGACGCCGGCGTGCAGTAGGCATTGGCCTGTACCGGCCAGCCGAGCGCGACCTCCAGCCCGCGGCAGTAGACGGCCGCCGCGTGCCAGTGCAGGTGCAGCGCCTGCAGGACGATCGTCGCGCCCGCGGCGTGCTCCTGTGCCACGCGGTCGACGAGGGCCGTGCCCGCGAAGCTTCCCGGCCGCCACGCGATGTCGGTCGTGTACGTCGACGGCGCAAGCTGTGCGCCATCCTTGACGAGCCGGAAGGCCGGGATGCGGATCGCGCTGGCGCAGACGAGCCGTTCGACGTCTGCGTCGCCGAGCACCGAATCGAAGCGTCCCGCCTGGGCGCGGGCGACGACGAGCGGCCGGCGCTCGCAGTACTCGTCGAGAAACTCACCCGGGCTGACGGGGTCGAGCGTCAGGCCGAGGGCGTCGACTCCGTGTGCGGGAGCGCCGACCTCGGCCGTGGCGCTAGGAGTCGTCGCCGGTGTCACTCGTGTCGCTCGTGTCGCCGGAGTCGTCGCCGGTGTCGGCGGTGTCGCCCGAGTCGTCACCCGTGTCGCTCGTATCCGCCGTGTCGCCCGAGTCGTCACCGGTGTCGGTGCTGTCATCGGCGACGGCAGCGGCCGAACTGTCGAAGCGGTGCGTCTGGATCTCGTCGTCGGTCAGCGTGGTGGTTTCGTCGGCTGGGTCGGTCATGCAAGCTCCTTGGAGGGAGGAGAGGAGGACGATCACCCTCTACCCGCTTGGCGGCGGGTCCTACTGGTTGTGCTGCTCGCGTTCGCGAAGGCGCTCGGCTCCAAGCCGCGACGCCGCGCTCAGCGCCGGCGCACGAGCGTGACGCGGCGGCTGCGCGACCGGGCCGAGCCGCTCGGCTGGCGTGTCGCGACGGTCGTCGTCGCGGTGAGGGTCGCGCGGGCGCGCAGGGCGCGGCGGGCCGGCGCCGTCAGGCGCAGCGTGAGCGTTCGCGTACCCGCGGCGAGGGAGTAGCTCGCGCGCGCGATCGTCGTCGTGCGTCGGCCGCGGCCGGGCAGCCGCTCCCGCAGCGTGAGCGTGCCGCGACAGCGCGCCGTCGCCGTGGTGGCGCACCGGACCCGCAGGC
>CADCVQ010000060.1 GCA_902806175.1 uncultured Solirubrobacteraceae bacterium | reverse complement strand
GCCGTGCGTGATCACGACGCCGCGGCCCGCGGCGCTCTCCTCCAGCGCGGCGCGGGTGATCGCGAGCGCGTCGGCGGCGCCTAGGTGCGCGCCGGGCAGCCCGCTGACCGAGCGCGTTGACAGGCCGGCGACGTGCGCGAGCGCCGGCACGGCCGCCACGAGCGCATGGCCGTCGAGCGCCGGTGTCGCGCGCGCGCCGGACATGGCGATCGTGCCGCCCGCCGAGAGCACCGTGACGGGTCGTGGAGCGCCGGCCATCGCGTCGCAGTCTCCCAGCTCACGCGCGGCTGACGACGGGGTATTGCGCGCCATCTCGCTGCTACCCTTGTGGCGCCGCCTCACAGTGCCGGCGCCGCCTTGGAGGCACTCCTATGAGCACGAAGACCCCGCCCTCACCGGCCGCTGGCCTCTACGACCCCCGCTACGAGCACGATGCGTGCGGCGTCGCGCTCGTCGCACGGCTGGACAACGTGCCCTCGCACGAGGTCGTCGACAGGGGCCTGTGCGCCGTCGAGAACCTCGAGCACCGCGGCGCGGCGGGCGCCGACCCGCGCACGGGCGACGGCGCCGGGATGCTGCTGCAGATGCCCGACGCGTTCTTTCGCGCGGTCGTCGACTTCGAGCTGCCCGAGCGCGGTCGCTACGGCGTCGCGGTCTGCTTCCTGCCGACCGACGACGAGCGCCGCGGCAAGCTCGAGGCGCTGCTAGAGCTCAACGTCCGCGTCGAGGGCCAGCGCGTGCTCGGCTGGCGTGACGTCCCCGCCGACACCGACCACGTCGGCAAGACGGCCGACGAGACGCGCCCGGTCATGCGCCAGCTCATCGTCGAGGCGGGCGCCGGCTTCGAGAACAACCAGGACGCCTTCGAGCGCAAGCTCTACGTGATCCGCCGCATCTGCGAGCTGGCCGCCGGCGAGGACCTCTATATCGCCTCGTTCTCCTCGCGCACGATCGTCTACAAGGGGATGCTGATCCCCGACCAGCTGCGCGGCTTCTTTCCCGACCTGAGCCACCCGAAGATGGCCAGCGCGATGGCGCTCGTGCACTCGCGCTTCTCGACGAACACCTTCCCGAGCTGGCCGCTGGCGCACCCGTACCGCGTGATCGCCCACAACGGCGAGATCAACACGCTGATGGGCAACGTCAACTGGATGCGCGCGCGCGAGTCGCAGATGGCGTCCCATCTCTTCGGCCTGGACCTGCAGAAGATCATGCCGATCGTGGCGCCCGGCAACTCGGACACGGCGACGTTCGACAACGTCCTCGAGATGCTCATGCTCGCCGGCCGCAGCCTGCCGCACGCGATCATGATGATGATCCCGGAGGCCTATCAGGACAGGGAGGACCTGCCCGACCACCTCAAGGGCTTCTACGCCTTTCACTCCTGCCTGATGGAGCCGTGGGATGGTCCCGCCGCGGTCGCCTTCACGAACGGCGCGATCGTCGGCGCGACGCTCGATCGCAACGGCCTGCGGCCGGGGCGCTGGGTCGAGACGCACGACGGCCTCGTCGTGCTCGGCTCCGAGGCCGGCCTGCTGCCGATCAAGACCGAGGAGGTCAAGCGCCTGGGCCGCCTGGCGCCCGGCAAGCTCTTCCTCGTCGACCTCGAGCGCCACCGCATCGTCGAGGACGAGGAGATCAAGAAGGAGGTCGCGACACAGCGCCCGTACGGGGAATGGTTCGACGCCAACACCGTGCACTTCGACGACCTCGCCGAGGCGCACATCACGATGACCGGCCTGCAGCCGACGAGCCTGCGCCAGCTCGCCTTCGGCTACACGCAGGAGGACCTGCGCGTCCTGATCGCCCCGATGGCCGCGAGCGGCGCCGAGCCGATCGGCTCGATGGGCAACGACAACGCGCTGGCCGTCCTGTCAGACCGCCGCCCGCCGCTGTTCTCCTACTTCAAGCAGCTCTTCGCGCAGGTCACGAACCCGCCGATCGACCCGATCCGCGAGTCGATCGTCATGTCGCTGGCGACCGGCATCGGCGGCGAGAGGAACCTGCTCGCCGAGACGCCCGAGCACGCCCACAAGCTCATCCTCGACCAGCCGATCCTGCGCAACCACGAACTCGAGACGCTGCGCAAGGTCCACGACGAGATCTTCCGCGCGCACACGCTGGACATCACGTGGGAGATCGACGCCGGTCCGGACGGCATGAAGGCCGCGCTGGCCAAGCTCCAGGACGACGCCCACGACGCCGTCGCCGAAGGCGTCACCGTGCTGATCCTGTCCGACCGCGGGCTCGGCCCGAAGCGCGCGGCGATCCCGTCGCTGCTGGCCGTCGCCGCCGTGCACGAGCACCTCGTGCGCGAGGGGACGCGCCTGCGCACCGGCCTCGTGCTCGAGTCCGGCGAGCCGCGCGAGGTCCACCACATGGCGACGCTGATCGGCTACGGCTGCGAGGCGATCAACCCCTACCTGCTGCTCGACACGGTCGACGAGATGGTCGCCCAGGGGCGCATCTCGAAGGTCGACGACGTCGACAAGGCCGAGCGCAACATCGTCAAGGCGATCGGCAAGGGGCTGCTCAAGACGATCTCCAAGATGGGGATCTCGACGACGCAGTCCTACTGCGGCGCGCAGATCTTCGAGGCCGTCGGCCTGGAGAAGGGCCTCATCGACCGCCACTTCACCGGGACGGCGTCGCGGATCGGCGGCATCGGCATCGACGTGCTGGCGGCCGAGACGCTCGACCGTCACGCCGAGGCCTATCCCGCCGACCACGAGCGGCTGCTGCCCGTCGGCGGCATCTACGCCTGGCGCCGCGACGGCGAGCACCACATGTGGAACCCGGAGACGATCTCGCTGCTGCAGCACGCGGTGCGCTCGCAGAACGGCAACGCGCAGCAGAAGTACGACGAGTACTCCAGGCTCGTCAACGACGACGCCTCGCGCAAGGCGACGCTGCGTGGCCTGATGAAGTTCAGGACCACGGATGTCGAGCCGCTGCCGCTCGACGAGGTCGAGCCCGCCAAGGAGATCGTCAAGCGCTTTGCCACCGGCGCGATGTCGCTGGGCTCGATCTCACGCGAGTCACACGAGACGCTGGCGATCGCGATGAACCGCCTCGGCGGCAAGTCCAACACCGGCGAGGGCGGCGAGGACCCGGTCCGCTTCACGCCCGACGACAACGGCGACTCGCGCCGCTCGGCGATCAAGCAGGTCGCCAGCGGTCGCTTCGGCGTGACGATCCACTACCTCGTCAACTCCGACCAGCTGCAGATCAAGATGGCGCAGGGCGCCAAGCCCGGCGAGGGCGGCCAGCTGCCCGGCCACAAGGTCGACGCCTACATCGGCGGCGTGCGCCACACGACCCCCGGCGTAGGCCTGATCTCGCCGCCGCCGCACCACGACATCTACTCGATCGAGGATCTCAAGCAGCTCATCTACGACCTGCGCTGCGCCAACCCGACCGGCCACGTCTCGGTCAAGCTCGTCGCCGAGGTCGGCGTCGGCACGGTCGCCGCCGGCGTCGCGAAGGCCAACGCCGACCACGTGCTCATCTCCGGCCACGACGGCGGCACCGGCGCGTCGCCGCTGAGCTCGATCCAGGCCGCCGGCGTGCCGTGGGAGATCGGCCTCGCCGAGACGCAGCAGACGCTGCTGCGCAACGACCTGCGCTCGCGCATCATCGTGCAGACCGACGGCCAGCTGAAGACCGGCCGCGACGTCGCGATCGCCGCGATGCTCGGCGCCGACGAGATGGGCTTCTCGACGGCTCCGCTGATCGCCGCCGGCTGCATCATGATGCGCGCCTGCCACCTCAACACGTGCCCGGTCGGGATCGCGACGCAGGATCCCGAGCTGCGCAAGCGCTTCAAGGGCACGCCCGAGCACATCGTCAACTACTTCTTCTTCGTCGCCGAGGAGGTTCGCGAGATCATGGCCTCGCTGGGCATCCGCTCGATGGACGAGCTGATCGGGCGCAGCGACCTGCTCGTGCAAGACGAGGCGATCGCGCACTGGAAGGCGCGCGGCGTCGACCTGACGAACATCCTCGCGATGCCGGCGCTGCCCGAGGGCTCGCCGCGCCGTTGCGTGCGCCCGCAGGAGCCGGTGCTCGACGACGCGCTGGACTGGGATCTCGTCGAGGCGTCGGCGGCCGCCCTGAAGGACGGCACGCCGGTGCAGATCGAGCGCGAGATCCGCAACGTCAACCGCTGCGTCGGCGGAATACTGTCGAGCCACATCGCCAGGCGCCACGGCGCCGACGGGCTGCCCGACGGCACGATCAGCGTGCAGTTCCGCGGCTCGGCCGGGCAGTCGTTCGGCGGCTGGTTGGCGCCCGGCATCGCGTTCGAGTTGCGCGGCGACGCCAACGACTACACCGGCAAGGGCCTGTCCGGTGGCACCGTCGCGATCCGGCCGCCCGACGGCGCGACCTACCGCGCCGAGGACAACGTCATCATCGGCAACACCGTCCTGTACGGCGCGACGAGCGGCAAGTTCTTCGCCCGCGGCATGGCCGGCGAGCGCTTCGCCGTGCGCAACTCCGGCGCGAGCGCGGTGATCGAGGGCGTCGGCGACCACGGCTGTGAGTACATGACCGGCGGGCGCGTCGTCGTGCTCGGGCAGACCGGCCGCAACTTCGCCGCCGGCATGAGCGGCGGCCTGGCCTTCGTGCTCGACGAGGACGGCAAGCTCCCTGGGCGCGTGAACCCCGAGATGGCCGACCAGCTCGAGGAGCTCGACGAGGGCGACGCGATCGAGCTGCGCGCGCTGATCGCCGAGCACGTCGAGCGCACCGATTCGCCGGTCGGGCAGCGCCTGCTCGACGAGTGGGACGAGCTGCTGGGGCACTTCGTGAAGATCTACCCGACCGACTACAAGCGGGTGCTCGCCGAGCGCGCCGCGGCCGAGGCGGCGGCCTCCAACGGCGGGTCTGCGCGGGTCGACGAGTTCAAGGACGACGCGGTCGACGTCGTCGGCGCGCCGCAGGTTCGCCAGGGCGACGGGGAGTAGGGGGTGGTCAGCCGTGGGTGAGGTCGGCGCCTTCCTGAAGATCGAGCGCGCCGGGATCCCGTATCGCGATCCGGCCGAGCGCGCGAAGAACTACGAGGAGTTCCTCATCCGCCGCTCCGACGAGGAGCTCGCCGCGCAGGGCTCGCGCTGCATGGAGTGCGGCATTCCGTTCTGCCACAACGGCTGCCCCGTCGGCAACCTGATTCCCGACTGGAACGATCTCGTCTACCGCGACCGCTGGCACGACGCGATCCACCAGCTGCACGCGACGAACAACTTCCCTGAGTTCACCGGACGGCTGTGCCCCGCGCCGTGCGAGGCGGCGTGCGTGCTGGAGATCCGCGAGGGCGACGCGGTGACGATCAAGCAGATCGAGAACTCGATCATCGATCGTGCCTGGGAGGAGGGCTGGGTCACGCCGCTTGCGCCCAAGCGCGAGACGGGCCGCAGCGTGGCCGTCGTGGGCGCCGGCCCTGCGGGGATGGCCGCCGCGCAGCAGCTGCGCCGCGCGGGCCACACCGTCACGCTCTTCGAGCGCGACGAGTCCGCCGGTGGGCTCGTCCGCTTCGGCGTGCCGGACTTCAAGATCGAGAAGTGGGTCGTCCAGCGCCGCGTCGAGCAGCTGATCGCCGAGGGCGTCGAGGTCCGTTGCGGCGTCGACGTCGGCGTCGACCTGCCCGCCGACGAGCTGCTCGCGACGTTCGACGCGGTCGTCCTGGCGACCGGCTCGCGCACGCCGCGCGACCTGCCCGTGCCGGGCCGTGAGCTGGATGGCATCCACTTCGCGATGGAGTACCTCGCCGACCGCAACCGCTGGGTCGCCGAGCAGACCGGCACGGCGACGGGCTCGCCGCCGCCGCCGCTGCGCGGCCTGACCGCCAAGGACAAGCACGTCGTCGTGATCGGCGGCGGCGACACCGGCGCCGACTGCGTCGGCAACTCGCTGCGCGAGGGCGCGGCGTCGATCACCCAGTTCGAGCTGCTGCCCGAGCCGCCGCCCAAGCGACCCGACGACCGCACGCCGTGGCCGCTGTGGCCACAGAAGTTCCGCCTCTCCTACGCGATGGAGGAGGCCCGCGAGCTGCATGTCGGCGAGCAGGACTACTCGGTGGTGACCACGCACTTCACTGGCGATGATTCGGACCCACCCACCCGCGTGCAGACACTGCACTACGCGCAGGCCGAGGCCGCTCCGCCGTTCAAGCCCGTCCCCGGGACCGAGGGCGAGCTTCGCGCCGACCTCGTGCTGCTCGCGATGGGCTTCCTGCACCCCGAGCAGCACCTGCTCGACAAGCTCGAGATCGCCAAGGACCAGCGTGGCAACGCGAAGGCCGTCAAGCCGTACACGACCTCGGTCGAGGGCGTGTTCGCCGCCGGCGATGCGCGCCGCGGTCAGTCGCTGATCGTCTGGGCGATCAACGAGGGGCGCCAGTGCGCGCGCATGGTCGACCGCTACCTCGGCACGCTGGACGCCAGCGACGTCCACGCGGGCGACGCCGACGGAGGTCCGCTCGGGCCGCCGCAGCGCGTCGGGGTGGGCGGGTCCCAGTCGGCGTAGACCACCGTCGCGCGGGGTACTTCACCGACCACATGGACTTCATCGCCTATCTCATCATCCTGTGCATCATCGGCCTCGTCGTCGGCGGGCTCGCGCGGCTCGCCCTGCCGGGCAGGGACCCGATGGGGCTCGGGATGACGATCCTGATCGGCATCGGCAGCTCGCTGTTCGCCGGCTTCATCGCGCGCGAGGTCTTCAACCGCGAAGCCGGATTTCTGCTGGCGTTCATCGTCGCCGTGCTCGTCGTGTATGCCATTCGCCGCTCGCGCGGCGGCGGGTTGACGGATCCGGGCGGCCCGCCCGTCGACCGCTACTAGCCGCGGTCCCCGGACGTCTCTGCGCCACGCCGGCTGACCATGGCGGGCCCCTGGGACATCTTCCGGCGCTTGATCGCGATGTCGACGCCGCGGCGCGTCGTCGCCGCCGTTCCCGTGCGCGTGTCCGCCGATGGCGGCCTGGAGGTCCTGCTCGTGCGAACGAGCGACGGCGAGCGCTGGACCTTTCCCAAAGGCGGCTCCGAGCCCGGTGAAACCCTCGTGCAGGCTGCCGCTCGCGAGGCGATCGAGGAGGCCGGCGTGAGCGGCCAGATCGGTGACGAGCCGATCGCCGACTACCGCTACGGCGACGCTGTCGTGACGGCGTTCCTGCTGGTCGTGGAGCGCGACGACCTGCCGGCGGAGCCGGCGCGCGACCCGTCGTGGTTTGACTTCGACGGGGCGCGCAGCAAGCTCGCCGCGGCCCGCGACGACGCGGCCGCGGCGGAGCTGGAGCGCGTGCTGGCCGCGGTGCAGCGCGCCGTCGGGCAGTAAAGTGACGCCCGCGTCATGTTCATGAGCCCCGTAGGCACCGCGACCACGTGACCACGCTGCCCACAGCGGCGATCATCGGCGCAGGCTCGTCCGGCATCGCAGCGGCCAAGGCGCTGAAGCAGCACGGGATCGCGTTTGGCTGCTACGAGGCGTCCGATCGCGTCGGCGGCAACTGGGTCTTCGCCAACCGCAACGGGATGTCGGCGGCCTACCGCGACCTGCACATCAACACGTCGCGCGAGCGCATGGAGTACTCGGACTTCCCGATGCCGAGGTCCTATCCGGACTTCCCGCACCACACGCAGATCGCCGAGTACTTCGACGCCTACGTCGA
>CADCVQ010000059.1:28247-28681 GCA_902806175.1 uncultured Solirubrobacteraceae bacterium | reverse complement strand
CGCGTCCTGATCACGCACCGCTGCCAGATCGGCGAGACAGTCCCCGCCGTCGGCAAGCATCACCGCGAGATCGCGGACGACCCGGCCCGGGTCATGCCCAAACCGGCGCGCTTTGAGGCACTCCAGACGCACCGTCAACGCCTGCGTCAGGCCGCTTTTGTCAGCGATCTGCGCCAACAACGCGCTGCCCGCGTGCGACACGAGCCCTTCTCCGTCCGCCGTGACTTCTACCGTGACGTTGCGGCCATCGCGCTGCACCCTCAAGGTGATCCTCCCGAGCCGGTTCTTTGTCCTTCAGCAAGCCGAAGAATCCCTGCTCAACCGGACGTTCAGGCGCCCCGACCCAAGTCGGGGCGCTCACCTTGCTGCAAGATCCGGGCTAGTGGGCGCGTCCGGAAGTTGTGCGAGGTTTTGCGGGATGCCCGGCCGTGATC
>CADCVQ010000059.1:0-28237 GCA_902806175.1 uncultured Solirubrobacteraceae bacterium | reverse complement strand
GACGGTGTCCCGCCTTCGTGCTGGTGGCACGGGGGCGGGCGCCGGCGGACGTCAGGCGCGGATCGGGCGCCCGGAAAACCCGCAGAACTTGCGGACGCGTCCACTAGCCGCTAGCTCAGGCCCCCCGTTCGGGCTCGGCGTCGGCCAGCCGCTCGGGTCGATCGCCGCCGGTGATCGACTCCTTGAACTCGCGCATGCCGCGCCCCAGCGACCGCCCGGCGTCGGGCAGCCGCTTGGGGCCGAGGATGATCAACGCGAGCACGAGGACGATGATGAGCTCGGTCGGTCCGATGTTCGGCATCTACGTCCCCCAGCCGCCGCGGCGGCGCGGCATGTGGTCGGCGTCGGTCATGTCGTTGCCGAAGGGACCCCAGATCGCATACGTGAGGCCTGCGTCGGAGGCAGGTTGCGCGGCGGGGTCCTGACCTGCCGCCAAGCGGCCGCCCTGCTGGTTGAGAAAGAACGTCTCGCCGTCGGCGCTGAAGCAGCCGCCGCAGAACTCCGAGTCGTTGACCAGCGTCTGCGCGAAGTCATAGATCCTCCCGCGCCGGGTGACGCCGCGGACGAACTGATCGCCGTCGCCGTCCTCCTGGAGGAACACGTCGCCCGTCGCCGGGACGATGACGAGGTTGTCGGGGTTCTCGAGATCATCGGCGCTCACCGACTCGTAGATGAGCGTCAGCTCGCCGCCGTGCCGGCCCATCGGCCGGTAGGACCACAGTTGCCCGAGCTGCGCCTCGCCGCCGGTCGTGCAGTCGAAGTACATGCGGTTGCCGGCAGTCCAGATCCCCTCGGTGCGGTCGAAGATCGCCCCGCCCTTGGCCTGCGCCTCCTTGCGGACGGTGTCCTGCAGCGGGTTTGGCTCCTCGATCGTCACCCACTCCGCGCGATAGCGCTCGCCGGGGTTGGCGAGGTTGGCGTCAAAGCCGGGGCGGCCGCTGACGACGAGCGCCTGCAGCGTGCCGCCGAAGCTCGCGAGGTCGCCGAACTCGCGCGGCTGCCGCGCGGGCAGGAAGCGATAGAAGGCGGCGTCGCCGCGGTCCTCGGTCTCGTACAGGACGCCGTTGAGCCAGGCAACCGCCTCGTGGGAGAAGCGCCCGGCGTCCGTGATCGGCTGCGCCGTGACTGCCCGCGTCGCGTCGGCCGGGACCTCGAAGCTGTAGCCGTGCGGGACGCCGGTGCCCGGCGTGACGTTGTTCTCGACAGATCCGTAGTTGAAGATCTCCTCGCAGGTGATCCACGTGCGCCACGGCGTCTCGCCGCCGGCGCAGTTGGTGTGCGTGCCGCCGAGCACCGCGAAGACCTCCTCGACGCGGCGGTCCCTGCCGACGACGAGCTTCGTGTTGCCGCCGCGGACGTTGGGGTCGGGGTCATAGCGCTTGCCGGCGGGGACCGGCACGGTCATCTCGCCGGGCCGCGAGCGGTTCTCGTGGTTGCGGATGAGGATCGTCGAGCCGCCGCGACCGGGATAGGAGCCCATGCCGTCGAAGATGCCCGGGGTCGGGCCGCCCACGGTCATCGGGTCGCCGCTGCGGTTGATCAGGCGGTACGTGAAGCCGGGCGGCAGCGCGAGGTACGCGACGCCGTCGTCGGCCTCCGGAGTCGGCCTGATCTCGCCGTAGCCAAGCGCACGATGGCGCCGGCCGTCCTGCTGGATGCGCGCCGCGTAGGCGCTGATCGGGCCGCCCAGCGCGAGGCCGGCGCCCGCTGCTGCCGAGCCCGCCACAAAGGTCCGTCGCGAAACGTCGATTGCCATGCTGCCTCCGTCTGGTTGCCGTGTGCCGGCGCAACTGTTACGCCGAAATGCGGTCCACGTGTGAAGCCCTCGTTACCGCGGTTGCGGCAGCGCGCCCGCGACGTGATCGTTCGCATCCGCTTGTCCCTCCACGACGCCTACGGTCCCGCTCCGACGCCCGCCCCGCGCGCGGGGGGCGGCCTTTCGCGCCGGCAGCTGCTCGGGCTCTCGCGGACGAAGCTCGGCCACGGCCAGGTCGATGCAAGGCGCCTGACCGAGCGGCTGGCGCACGCGTGGGACGACGCGTCGCGAACCGTGTTGCTGCGCGCGCTCGAGCCGGTCGCCGAGGTCGTGGCCGGCGCGGCGCACGGCGCGAACGGCACGCGGATTCTCGATGTCGGCGCGGGCGACGGCAACGTCGCGCTGGCCTGCGCGGCACGCGACGCGCGCGTCGATGCCTGCGACCTGTCGGTCGCGATGTGCCACCGCGGCCGTGCGCGCACCGGCGACGCCGTCGCCTGGCGTCGCGGCGACGCGCAGCGCCTGCCGTACGCCGACGCGAGCTTCGACGTCGTCGTCTCCGCCTTCGGCGCGGCCGAGGCGGCCCGGCCCGAGCGCGCCGCGCGGGAGCTGGCGCGCGTCTGCCGACCCGGCGGCCGGATCGTGCTCACCGCCTGGGTGCCGCGCGGGCTGCCCGGCCGCGTACCCAAGCTCGTCGACGCGGTAGACCCGCTGCCCGACGGCGTCCCGACGCCCGCTGCGTGGGGCCGCGCGGATCGCGCCGAGGCGCGGCTGGCGGTCCATCTCGACGAGCTCGAGCTGCGCACGTGCGTCGTCACGCTGCGGTTCGGCAGCGCCGCCGCGTGCTTTGACGCGCTCGTGCCGGCGACGCTCGACGACGCCCAGCGCACGGCCATGCGGCCCGGCTTTGACCGGCTGCTCGCTTCGGCGAACAACCGGCCACCCGCCGTCGAGCTCGATGCGCGCTACCTGCTGGTCAGCGGCGTCGTGCGATCCCCGGCGACCTGACGCGGGCCGCGCGCGTGCCGGTCGGCCTGCTCAACCGTCGCCCCCTGGGGCGCCACGCCGCGTTCACCACTCGGCAACCCGCGGCCCGTCAGCGGATGCGATCACTCGTCGCTCTGACGACCCAAGGCGGAGGCAGCCAGATGAGCGGACAGGGCGATTTCGAGCGGCGGATCGGGCGGCGCGGCTTCATCTTCAACGCGGCCGCCGGCGCGGCGGCGGCGAGCGGTCTGGCCGCGCCGGCGGCGCGTGCCCACCACCTCAGGGGTCGGCCACAGCTCACGAGCGGCGTGCAGAGCGGCGACGTGACGTCGCGCGGCGCGATCATCTGGGGACGCGCCGATCGCCGCGCCGAGATGAGTCCGGCGGCGAGGTCAGCCCGGTCGGGCGCACGCGCAGCCAGACGATCGCGGGCGCGCGGCGCGCGCGTCGGTGACGCCATATGCGGCCAGCGCGAGTGCCCCCGTGCCGCCCATGAAGGTTCGCCTGCTGTGTCCCTCGCTCGAGGTGCTCATGACCCCGCAGATTCGGGGTCCGGCGAGCGGGAATGGTTGCCACGATGTTGCGTAGCGCCGATCGGCGAACGCAGCGGGAGCGCGGGCCCGACTGCGGTCGTGGCGGATCTGCTGCGTGTGGCGCGGCATCGGCGCCACGATCGCCGGCCCGACCGCGGTCGCACGCGAGAGCGAGAGCCCGGCCCGCGTCGCTGACGCCACGAACGCCGATCGCCCCTCTTCATCGGCGCCGCTCGCGCAAGCCCACGCAGTGCGCGCTCCGGCGAATCTGCTGCGCCTGCGTCAGGCCTCGCCGCACTTCTCCGCGGGCAGGTGCTGGCTTGCCCAGCTGGCCAGCTCCTCCAGCGCCGGGACCAGGGCGATGCCCGCCGGCGTGAGCGCGTAGGCGACGGCCACGGGGGGACCTGGGTCGACCGTCCGCAGCACGAGGCCCGCTTCGCCGAGCTCGCTGAGACGATCCGAGAGAACGGAATCGCTGATGGCGCCGACCGCTCGCGACAGCTCGCGAAAGCCGGCGGGCCCGTGGACGAGTGATCCCAGGACGACGCCGCTCCAGCGCTTGCCCAGGAAGCGGAAGGCGCGCACGAGCGCGCCGTCGCAACCCACCGGAGCGTGAAGCGGCGGCGTCTCGGAGGTGGTGGCGGGCTCGCTCATGCTGCAATCGTAGCGCTGCGCCTGCTCGAAGCTAGCTGCTACTACGTTGCTAGTCGCTTCGTCGTCCGGCGGCAACATGACGAGCTTCGCTCCGGCTTCTGAAACGACGTGCGCTGCACGGGCACCGTGAAGATCAATCGCTTCCTCTGAAAACAACACGGGGGCCTCACGTCCGCCACAAAGGCCGCCTCCACCCGCAACGCGAACGCGAGTCCCCGGTGTTCTTCGCGACAGGGCCTGCGCCACGCACAGAGCTTGCCTTCGGTCGACCTACCCCTTGTCGCCGAACGCAACCGGGTTTATCCGACGCGGACGTTCTGCTGCGGTGGCTCGAAGTAGCCGGCCGTCACGGGGTCTTCACCGCCGCCCGATCCTGCGCGCGGCGGCGCCGCGTGACGCTCCAGAGGCGTCGCGGCTGGCGCGACGGCTACCGTGAGCGGCGACGATGGAGCTCGCCCCCCACGCCCCCAACGTCGAGCTGCGCGACCACGACGACGGGCAGATCGTCGTGCTCGCCTTTCCCTACGACGCGCGCATCGTCCACGTCGTCCGTGGCATCCCCGGCAGGCGCTTTGACTGGGATCGCCGCGAGTGGTGGGCGCCGATCGACGACTGGGTCGGTGTCCATGTCGCCGACGTCATCGAGCGCTTCCCCGAGCTCACCGCGTCCGATGAGGTGGTCGCGTGGCTGGCGGCGATCGAGCGGCGCTGGGTCGGCAAGGTGGGCGCCGTGCGCTACGACGGACGCGGCTGGTGGACCCTGGCGACGCGCGCGGGCACACCGCCGGACGACCTGCTCGCCGGATCGATTACGCCTGAGGACGGCATGGTGCTCGCGCCGCTGACGCGGGCCGGCGCGGCGGCGCTCGCCGACCAGGACGCCGTGCGCCTGGAGGCCGGCGCGCGCCGCTGCATGGATGCGCTGCTGTCCGGACGCGAGGACCCGCCGCCCGCCCGGCTGACCGCGGCGCGGACGTTCGACGGCGAGCGCCTGCGCCTCGACGTGCTCTGGGATGCCGACGCGGGCAGCGCGTTCAGCAAGCTGCCCGGCGGCGACGAGCGCAGCCGCACGCTGCCGATCGACCCGTGGATCGTGGAGCCGCTGGACGCCTTTCTTGCGACGTGGGCTGTCGAGGTCGACGGCTCCGGCGCACTCAAGCTCGACGAGTTGCGAGCCGAGCACGCCGCGGCCGTCCACGAGATCAGGCGCTCGCGAGCGACGAGCGGCGAGCCGATCGAGCAGGTGGCGGCCGTCCTGGGCGGCGAGCTTGCGCCGTTTCAGTGGGCGGGCGTGCGCTACGCGCTGGACGCGCGGCGCTGCTTTCTGGCCGACGAGCAGGGGCTCGGCAAGACCGTGGAGGCGCTCGCGACGCTCGAGGCCGCCGCGGCGTTTCCCGCGATCGTCGTCTGCCCCGCCTCGCTGAAGCTCAACTGGCAGCGCGAGGCAGCGCACTGGCTGGCGCATCGCAGCGTCGCGCTCGTCGAGGGCCGCGGCGTCGCGGGGGCGCCGAGCGCGGACATCACGATCCTCAACTACGAGATCGTCGCCGCGCATCGCGAGGCGCTCGGCCGGCGACGGCCGCGGGCGCTCGTCGTCGACGAGTCGCACTACGTCAAGAACCCGCAGGCCAAGCGCACGCAGGCGGTGCGCCGGCTGGCTGCGTCGATTCGCGCCGACGGCCTGCGGCTGGCGTTGAGCGGGACGCCGGTGCTCAATCACGCCGAGGAGCTCGTCGCGCAGCTGCGCGTCATCGGCCGGCTGGAGGACTTCGGCTCGGGCGCGCAGTTCGCGCGCCAGTTCCGCGGTGACGCGTCGGAGGAGCGCCTGCACTGGCACCTGCGCCGGCGCTGCTTCGTGCGCCGCCTGAAGTCCGAGGTGCTGCCGCAGCTGCCGGCCAAGCGCCAGGTCGTCGTGCCGGTCGCGCTGTCAAACGCCAAGGAGTACCGCCTCGCCGAGGAGGACGTGATCGCCTGGCTTCGCTCGCAGCCGCTCGACCTCTCAGAGCTCAACGCGAAGATCGCGGCGACGCTGCGCGCCGAGCGCCTCGCGCAGCTCGGCACGCTGCAGCGCCTCGCCGCGCGCGGCAAGCTCGCGGCGGCGCTGACGTGGATCTCCGACTTCCTGGAGTCCGGCGAGCCGCTGGTCGTGTTCGCCCGCCACGTCGAGGTCCAGGAGGCGCTGATCGGCCGCTTCCCGGATGCCGCGCACCTGCTCGGGCGCGACTCGGCGAGCGCGCGCGAGGCGGCCGTGCAGGCGTTTCAGGCTCCCGGCGGTCCGCAGCTGCTGGTCGGCGCCACGCGCGTCGCCGGGCAGGGCATCACGCTCACGCGCGCATCGAACGTCGCGTTCCTCGAACTCGAGTGGACGCCCGCGATGCATGACCAGGCCGAGGATCGCTGCCACCGCATCGGCCAGCACGACGCCGTCACCGCCTGGTACCTGCTCGCCGCCGACACGATCGACGAGACGATGGCCGCGCTGATCCAGCGCAAGCGCGGCATCGTCGCGGCGGTGACCGACGGGCGGCGGCTGGACGGCGACGGCCTCGTCGAGGCCGTCGTCCGCGAGCTGCGCGACGGCCGGCCGCTGCGCCACCTACGGCCGGTGGCTTAGCGTGCCCCCTCGCCGCGAGCGCATCCTCGGGTTCGACCGGCTGACCGGGATCGAGATCGCCGACCTCGCCGACCGGCTCGTGGAGGTCTGGCCGGACGAGCACGGCGACGGCGGCGACATCGCGCAGGCGCGCGTCCACGTCGACGCGCTCGCGCGCAGCGTCGAGCAGCTCGCGCGGACCGTCGCCGACCTGCGCGACGAGCTCGCACGCCTCGGCGACGACAACGCGGCCGGGTGAGCTTTGCGGCAGCGCGAGCCGCCTGCCCTCACACCATCGAGCGCTCCGGCGGCACGATCCACAGCTCGACCGCAGCCTTCTCGACGATCCCCGGATCGAGCTCGGCGACCGTCGCCGCCTTGCGCTTTTGCATGTTGACCGCGAGGTCGCTCCAGCCGCGCGCGACGGCGCCGACCTTCGCCATCGGCCCCCACCCCGCGAGCGCCTTGAGCTCGGTCGAGTGCTGGCGCGCCTCCTCCATCGTGACCTCGCCGAAGCGACGTTCCTTGCTGCAGACGGTGACGAGCCGCTCGAGGATGTCGCCGACGTCGGGCACCGGCGCGTCGGCGTAGCGCTGCTCGACGACGTCCCAGTTGACGACGTTCAGCCACGCGTCGACGTAGTCCGCGCGCCGGTTCTCGTAGTCGAGGTAGTAGGCGTGCTCCCAGACGTCGATGCCGAGCAGCGGCTCGAGGTCGTCGGAGATCGGGCAATCCTGGTTGGACGTCGTGACGATCAGGACGCGGTAGCCGTCGGAGACCAGCCAGGCCCAGCCCGAGCCGAACTGGCTCAGCGCCGCCTCCTTGATCGTCTCCGTGCAGCCGGCGAAGGAGCCGAACGTCTCGCGGATCGCGGCGGCCAGCTTGCCGTCGCGCGCGGGCTTCGTCGCACCGCCCGGCGTCATCGAGTCCCAGAACAGGGTGTGGTTGTAGTGCCCGCCGACGTTGTTCGTCACGGCGGCGCGACGGTCGGGCGGGAACTCGGTCAGCCGCGTCAGGATCTCGCGCGGCGACGCGTCCTCCAGGCCCGTGCCCTCGAGGGCGGCGTTGGCCCTGTCGACGTAGGTCTGGTGATGCTTGTCGTGGTGGAAGCGCATCGTGTCGGCGCTGATATGCGGCTCGAGCGCTTCGTAGGGATAGGGCAGATCGGGCACGGTGTAGGCCATGGCGCCATCATGACGCCCGCTCGCGCTGCCGACCACGTGCTGGAGCCGGAGAGCGGGCTGCGCGTCCGCCCGTGTAGAAATGGACGCGACCTGCCGATACATGGCCAGGAGAACCTGGCCATGCTCACGATCACGATCATCTTCGCGCTGCTCGTCGCGCTCTGGGGACGCCTCGGCGTCGCCGGCGCCTCGCGCGCCTGAGCAGCGCAGCGCTGCTGCGCGCGCGCCGCACGACCTCGTGCAGCGCTACGTGCCCGCGCGCCGGCTGGCTAGTTTGGCCGCGCCGCCGTCATGGATCGCTTTCGCCTGCGCGCACCCGTCCTGCTGCTCGCCGTGCTCGCCGCGGCGCTCGGCGCCGTGCCCGCGACCGGCCAGCAGAGCGAGGGCGATCTGCGCGACCGGATCGACTCGCAGCGCGGCCGCGAGCAGTCTCTGTCGAGCTCCGTCGCGCGGCTGGGTCGGCTGGAACGCGCCACCGCCCGCGAGGTCGCGATCCTCGAGAAGCGCGTGGCGGCCCTGCAGGCCGAGCTCAGCGCCGCCGAGGCGGTGCTCGCTTCGACCGAGCAGCGCCGCAACCGCCAGCGCGCCCGCGCCCTGCGCCTGCGCGCGCGCCTGACGCAGTCGCGCGCGCGACTCGCCACGCTGCTGCGCGAGCGCTACACGGGCGGGCGGCCGGACATCGTCACGGTGGTCCTGCACTCCGACGGCTTCGCACAGCTGCTGGAGACCGTCGACTTCCTCAAGCGCATCCAGGCCCAGGACGAGCAGATCCTCGACACGGTGCAGGGAGCACGTCGCGATGCGCTGTCGCAGCGGCGCGTGCTGACGAGGCTCGCGACGCAGCGGCGCATCGCAGCCGAGGCCGTGCGCCGCCGCCACGCCGCGCTCGCGACGATCGCCGCCGGCCTGCAGGAGCGGCGCGCGCGACTGGCGCAGGCGCGTCGAGCGCGAGCAGCGCTGCTGCGCGGCACGCGCGCGGACCGGCGCCGCGCCGAGCGCTCGCTGACGCGGCTGCTCGCGCAGCGCGCGCGGGCGCTGAAAGCGGTCGGGCCGGGCGGGCCGTGGGCAATTCCGTGGCCGATCGTGCAGTGCGAGTCCGGCGGCCAGAACCTGCCGCCGAACTTCGCGGGCGCGTCGGGCTTCTATCAGTTCATGCCGGAGACCTGGCGCGGCCTCGGCGGCTCCGCGCCGCACGCCTACCTCGCCCCGAAGGCCGAGCAGGACCGCCTCGCGGCGCGGCTGTGGAACGGCGGCCGCGGCGCGCACAACTGGGTCTGCGCCTCGCTCGTCGGGATCATCTGACGCGGCCGCGGGCTACGATCGGAGTGTGAGCCGACCCGGGACACGGTGGTCTGCGGTCATCACGGCGCTGTTCGTCGCCGTCGTCGTCGCTGTCGCCGCGGCGCACGCCGGCGCTCAGGGTTATCCGCGCCCGCCGGTCGAGGTGCATTTCTTTGCCGCCGACGCGACGCAGGCGGGGGTCATCAGCCTGCATTTCTTCGGCGCATTCGGGGCGCCGGTCACGTTCTACGAGCGCATCGGGGGCAAGCTCGTCAAGCTCGGCGCAAGAACCTCGACGAGCGACGAGACGATCATGCGCGACGCGGTGACCTGGCGCTGTGACCGACTCGTGCGGCACTTTGCCGCGAGCGCACCGCTGGCCGGCGGCCGGCTTGCGATCGGCGAGTACAGCGTGCGGACGTCGTCCTGCGCGACGCGGCTGGAGCTCGTCGTCCCGCGCCGCCTGGGCCCGGGCGCACTCGGCCGCATCAGCGTCGTCGATCGCTGGGGCAACGGCAACGTCACGCCGCAGCTGTGCATCACGCCGCCGCGCGGCAAGCGCGCGTGCGACGAGGTGCGCCTGCGGCGCGCGGTCTCCGCCGCGACGCGGCGCCTGCGCCCGCGCGCGACCGGGCGTTGGCGCGTCGAGCTGCGCTTCCGCGGTCACCGCGTGCGCCGCTCGATCGCGGTGGGCGCGGGCATCGGCGCGACGGCGCCGCCGCCGGTCGTGCTCGCCACCGGCGACTCGACGATGCAGGGCATCGACACGTTCCTCGCCGACGAGCTCGGCGACGGCGCGAAGGTCGTCAGCGACGTGCGCCCCGCCACCGGCATCAGCAAGCCGCTCGGCCCGTGGGGAACGCTCGCACGCTCGCAGACCAGGCGCCAGCGCCAGGCGGCGACCGTCATCTCGGTAGGCATCGTCGACGGGTTTGCGATGACGACGACGGCCGGCGTCAGGGTCGAGTGCTGCGGGGCCGCCTGGATCGCGGAGTACACCCAGCGCGTGCGGGCGATGATGACGACCTATCGCCGCGGCGGGCGCGCGCGCGTGCTCTGGCTGACGCTGCCGCTCCCGCGGGGATCGCGCGCGGTCGCCGACGCCGTCAACCTCGCCGTGCTGCAGGCCGCGAAAGCCGTGGCGGGCGTGGAGGTCCTGCGGCTGGATCGGTTCTTCACGCCCACGGGCTTTCGCGAGACGATGCCCTATCGCGGCGGCGTCATCGACGTGCGCGAGGAGGACGGGATCCACCTGAACATCACCGGCCAGGTGATCGCCGCACGGATCGTCGCCGGCGCGCTGCGCCAGCGCTGAGGCGCAGCGAAACCCGGCGCATCTCCCAGGGACGATCGTGATACTCAGGTCGATGACCCGCCGTCGCCCGCTGCTCGCGGCGCTCGTGGCGTGCGCTGCGGGGCTCGCGCCCGCGGCGGCGCACGGCGCCGATCGCGGTCCGTACGTCGCGCTCGGGGACTCCTACACCGCCGCGCCACTCGTGCTCAACCAGGTCGGCCAGCCGGCGGGCTGCGGGCGCTCGGACCACAACTACCCGTCGATCGTCAGGCGGGCGCTCGGCGTCGCGGCGTTTCGCGACGTGAGCTGCTCGAGCGCCACGACCGAGGACATGACCGCCCCGCAGTCGGTCACGTTCGGCACGAACCCGCCGCAGTTCGGCGCGCTGAGCGCCGACGCAGGGCTCGTCACGATCGGGATCGGCGGCAACGACGTCGGCCTCGTCGGCGCTGCCACGACGTGCCTGCAGCTCGGCGCGCTGGCGCCGACGGGCACGGCATGTCGGTCGAACTTCGCCAGGCCCGGCGGCGGCGACCTGCTCGCCGAGCAGATCGCCGCGAGGGCGCCGCGGATCGCGGCCACGCTGCGGGGCATCCACGCGCGCTCGCCGCAGGCGCGGGTGCTGATCGTCGCGTATCCCGCCGTCGCGCCGCGCAACGGCAAGGGCTGCTATCCGCTCGTCCCGCTCTCCGACGACGACATCACGTACCTCGACGAGATGCTGCGCCGGACGAACGCGATGATCGCCGAGCAGGCCGCCGCGAACGACGCCGAGTACGTCGACACGTACGAGGAGAGCATCGGCCACGACGTCTGCACGCTGCCCGGGACGCGCTGGTTCGAGGGCCTCATTCCGACGGCCCCCGCCTACCCGCTCCACCCCAACGCCCTCGGCGAGGCGAGCATGGCGCGCTCGGTGCTGCGCGTGCTCGGCCAGCCGCGCCCCGCGCCCGTGCTCGGCCCGCTGCGCCGGTCGCGGCGGGCGATCGGCGCGGGCCGCGCGCTGCGTCTCTCCTACACGCTGAGCCGCGCTGGGAGCGTGAGGTTCGGGCTGCAGCGCTCGCGCGGTCGCGGGCGCTACACGGCGCTGCGCCGGCTGACGACGGTCGACGCGCAGGCGGGCGAGAACGTCGTCACGCTGTCGGCCCGGCAGCTCGGGCGGCGCGCCGGCCTGTACCGCGTGACCGCCGCGGCCGGCGGCGGGGTGGCGCAGACCGCGGAATTTCGCATTCGCCGCGCGCGCTGAAGCACCCGGAACGCGCTTGCGTCGCTACGACGTGTTCTCGGCGCGCGCCGCCATCCACGCGCGCAGCTCCTCGGGCAGCTCGGGCGCTTGCAGCGCCGCGTCGAGCAGTTGCGGCTCGCGCAGCAGCGCGCGCGAGACGAACGCGCTCGTGACGCCGTGCGCGGGTCGGCTCAGCACGTCGATGCCGTCGCCCGCGCCGATGTCGCCCTCGTGCACCACGCGCAGGTAGGCGCCCGGCCGGCCGGCGGCGGCGAAGCGCTTCAGAAAGCGCGGATCGCCCATCCGTAGACCGAGCTTGAAGCACGGCAGACGCGGCTGCGCGACCTCGAGCAGGGCGCTCCCGACAGCCCAGCGCTCGCCGATGACCGCATCTGAGACAGGCAGGCCGCGGACCGTCAGGTTCTCGCCGAACGCGCCGGCGCCAAGCGGACTTCCGAGCTGCCCCTCCCACCACTCGGTGTCCTCGGCCGCGTACGCGTAGACCGCCTTGTCAGGGCCGCCGTGGACGGTGCGGTCCGCTTGGTCGTCGCCGCGCAGGTTGACGCCGCGCAGCGCCACGCGGCCCCGCACCGGACTCTTCCAGATCGCCGTCCAGACCGTGTGGCCGTTGACCTCGACCGGACGCGGCTCGCCGACGTTCACCGACTCGACCGTGCCTGTGACGCTGGCTGCGAACGCGCTCATCGAGTGGGCATGATGACCGAGACGCCCCGCCGGCGCCGGCAGCCGGCAAGACCACCACGGGCGCTCGCGGGGCGGCGTATTCTCGTAGCCAGACGATGTTCGAGCGCTTCACAGAGCGGGCCCGTCAGGCGGTCGTTCTCGCCCAGGAGGAGGCGCGCATGCTCAAGCACGACTACGTCGGGACCGAGCACATCCTGCTCGGCGTCCTGCGCGAGGAGGAGGGCGTCGCCGCGCAGGCACTCGCCGGCCTCGACGTCGCGGTCGAGCGCGTTCGCGACCAGGTCGTCGCGCTGGTGGGGTCCGGTGAGGAGGCCCTCACCGGCCAGCTCCCGTTCACGCCCCGGACGAAGACGGTCCTCGAGCTTGCACTGCGCGAGGCGCTCAGCCTCCGTCACAACTACATCGGCACCGAGCACATCCTGCTCGGGCTCGCGAGTGAGAACGGGGGCCTCGCCGCCCGCATCCTGCTGGACCTGGGCGCGGACCCCGACAAGATCCGCCACGAGGTCGTCCGCCTGATCCCGGAGGCCGAGGCGGCCGGCCGCGGACGATCTTCTCAGCATCCGTCGCTCGTCCGCCGCATGCCCGCGCCCACCGGGGCCGACGTGCACGGCGGCGGCCGCGATGCGCTGTCCGCGGAGGACCTCGACAACCTGATCGAGCAACTGATCAGCGAAAAGCGGGTCGTCGTCCGGAGGCTGCGAATGCTGCAGGCCGACCTCAACAACGTGCGCGCCGAACGAGACGAGCGGCGCAGGCGACGCGACGAGCCCGATCCCTAGCAAAGCTCGCGTTCCTGCTGCTCCCGACGGCTGTGATCAGCGCTTGCGCGCGGCGCGCAGAGTCACGCGCGAGCGCTCGCCGGTGCGCACGACGACCTTGGCGCGGCGTGTTGCCGCGGCGGCCAGCGCGCGCTGGCCGTTCTTCGTCGAGCGCAGAAACCGCCACACGCGCGCGGCGTTGACCTCGCCGCGCACCTGAACGCTCGTCTCGCGCCAGCTGCCGCTGTCGGAGGGCGTGCCGGCATCCTTGCGTGCCAGGCAGCGCAGCGCGCTCTGCAGGCCCTTGGCGCCGACCTCGGTCACCGATCGGGCGATCTGCGAGCAGCCCGTGCGCGCGGCCTCGCGCTCGGCGTCGCGAGCGGCGACCGCGCGATCGGCGAACGAGCCGATGCCGGACATGTACTGGCCGCGGCCGACGTCGGAGACCGTGCCGTGCATGAAGTCCGTCGCGCCCGGTTCAAGCTCGACGACCTGCGTCGTCGGCCGCGTGGCTTGGAAACGCTGCGCATGCGCGGCCGTGACGAGTTCGTCGTCGGTCTCGTGCACGAGCATCACGTCGGCATGGATCGATGGCGCCAGCGAGATGAGGTTCCACGGCGCCGTCGTCTCGGCGGTGGTGCCGAACAGGCGCATGATCTGGCCGGACACGAGCTTGACGCGATCGTCGTTGCTGACCGATGCCTCGACGGTGTACTGGTAGAGGTCGGTCGGCGTGCCGAGCCCGATGACGCAGTCGATCGCGCGCAGCCTGGCGGCGGCCACCAGCGCCACATGCGCGCCGGAGGACTCGCCGTAGATGCACAGGGGGCCGTCGCCCGTGCGGCGCGCGAGCTCGGCACCGGCGACGTCGAGGATGTCCTGCACGCCCCCGGCACCCTCGTTGTAGTCGACGGACACCACGCGCCATCCACGAGCGAGGAAGAGGTCGCCGGGATCTTTGAGCAGCTCGCTCTGGGCATGGCCGTCGTGGCCGGCCCAGCCGCCGGCGTGGACGAGGATCATCGTCCCGCGCGCCGGCCCGGCCGGGTCGACGCTGAGCGGTGCCTGTACCGGGGGGATGACGGGGATCGGCGGCGCCTTGGGCTTCAGCGTCGGCAGCTTGAACGGCAGCGCCGCGTGGGCCGGTGCAGACTGCAGCGCAAAGCTGCCCACGAGGCCGAGGAGCACGAGTAGCGCGATGGTCGCGCGGCGTGGGAGCGATCGCTGCATGCGCCCCTTATCGGACGCGACACTCCGGTTCTGAAGTACTCAAGACCGCGCTCAACGAACGCGCCTGCGCGCCATCGCGGCCGGTCGCGGGACGAAGATCTTCGCCGCCCGTCGAAAGAACGACCTCGCCCGCCCCGCGATGATCGTCGCCGTGGCTGAACGACCGTCGCACCGACTCGGACACAGGAGCCGTGCCCTTCGAGCCCGGCGCCACCCGCACAGGCGCGCAGCCCGACGAGGGCATGGCTTTGAGTGCGCTCGCGCCCCCGCGGTCATGCACGCCCCGCTTCGATGAAGCCGGGGTTCGCACGAGCGCGCCGGACTCGCGCGAGCGCACGGCGCGGCCGCCTGCGACCGCCACCGCGGTCGGTTCGCGAGCTCATCCGCCCGAACCCGCGTCACTCCCGCCGACACGGGAAGGTCACAGAGCTCTCGCTGACCGCGGCGTGATCGGCGCGCCGGCTCGTGCGGCGCGGCGCATCACACGCTTGCGATCTAGGCGGCGCCCTTCGCCCACTCCTTCTTGTGCACGCGCTTCGCGGCCTGGTAGTCGGCGAGCGCCTCCGTGGAGTCGACGTCGCCGAGCGTCGGGTGCCACGGTACGAGCTCGTTGGCGGCCTCGACGCCGAACCGCTTGGCGAGCACGGCGCCCAGCGCCTTGATCTTCATCTCGCCGAAGCCGGGCAGCGCAAGCAGGTTGGCCTTGAGCTCGTCGGCGTTCGCCGCGTCGGTCCAGACGCGCGCCGCGTCGCCGTCGTAGCGGTCAAGCACGTGCGTCGCGAGGTCGTGCACGCGCTGGGCCATGGCGCTCGGGAAGCGGTGGATCGCCGGCCGCGTCCGGAAGACGGGCTCGAGGTCGGCGCCCGCAAGCGTGCCCGCGTCGAGTGACCCGAGGCGCTCCTTCAGCGCGAGCGGCCCCGCGAACGCCTTCTGCACCGTGACCTGCTGGTCGAGCACGAAGCCGACGAGCAGCGCCAGCGGGTCGCTGGCGATCAGCGCGTTGGCCTCATCGGACGCCGTGAAGTGCAGCCGTTCGGGCATGGGTTGATCGTACCTGGCGCTCCTTCGCCAGACCTGCGTTGACGTCGAGAGCAGCCTGCGGCGGCGCGTCGCCGCGTCGAGTCGCACGACGGCGCTGTCGCCTGCCTGCATGACCCACACGGCGTCCGCCGTCGCGGCGAGCGCACGCGCGTGGCACGTGCCGCCTCGGCTCGCGGGAGGTCGACGCCGGCGACGACGACGGCGACGCCGCGCGCCGTAGAGGCGACGGCCTCCGTGCGCGTGCCGCCTCCTCGTCCTCCAGTGCGATCACGAGCAGGGACGGCACCGCCAGGAACGCGAGGATCAGCGTACCCGCGCCGGCTCGGGCGCAGGTACCGGCCGGCGCCGCCGCGCTTTGCGACTGGCGGGCATAGTCGCGGAAGTCCCGCGCGCCCGGCCGAGCGCGCACTGCACGCCGTCGGCGAGCTGGGCGTTGCGGCCGTTCCGGGAAAGGGCTGGTTCAGACCAGGTGTTCACCCCTCCATGCCGGTGGCGGCGTGCGGCGCGCCGAGGGGTTTTGACTCCGGCGAGCCGCGCTGGCGCAGGTAGATCGCCAGCACCGCCATCGAGCCCACGGCCAGGAACTCTGACTGCCAGTTCTGCAGCGTCGCCTCCCAGAAGTGCGCGCTGCCGAGGAACTGCCACAGCGACAGCGCCGGCTCCCCGTGCACGAGCTGGTCGGAGTTGGAGTCACTCCAGCCGGTGACGGCCTGCGCAAACCACGACCCCAGCCAGATCGTCGCCATGACGAGCAGGAGCGAGTTGGAGAGCAGCCACAGGCGCAGGCCGCGCGCCCGCGCCCACGCCGGCGAGTCGCGCATGGCGTACTCGCCCACCATCTGGTCCTCGTCGCTCTCCCGGCCGGCCATGTGAAGCTCCTTGGACTCCGGCGAGCCCTTCTGCACGAACCAGACCGTGAGCAGGATGTAGAGCGTGAACTGCAGGTACTCCGACTGCCAGTTCTCCATGACCGCGTTGCCGAACGACGACGACAGCAGGTAGCGCCCGAGCGTGATCGTCTCCTGCCGGTGGCTCGTCGCCTCGTTGTTGAAGTCGTGCCAGCCGGCGAACGCCTGGCCGGCGAGCGCGCCGAGGAACAGCACGAGGAAGACGATCGAGAGGCTGTTCTCGCGCCAGACGCGTCGCATCACGCTCAGCCGTGCGTCAGCCCGACGACCGAGTAGAGCAGGAGGCCTGCGAGGATGATCAGCGAGTAGGCAACAACCATCACGCGCGAGCTCATGCGCGGTTTCTATCGCCCCGCGCGGACGGCGCTCAGCGGCGCTTCGGCCCCCGGGTGGCGCAGCGCGCGAAGTCGGTCGCGGCGCTGGGCGAGTTGCCGGATCGCGGCAGGGCATCCTGTTCTCCGTCGGCGTCGGCGGGCACGGCCTGCGCACGAACGCGCAAACCAACGGGACGCGTGCGGAGGCCCCGAGAAGCACGAAAGCCCCCTGGCGAGAGGGGGCTTTGCGTATAGCGGGGGCAGGATTCGAACCTGCGACCTTCGGGTTATGAGCCCGACGAGCAGCCGCTGAACGCTGCGGTTTTGGCCGTGTCGAATCAGCCAAATCACCCTCATAACGGGCGATTTCGAATACTTTGGTCCAGCATCTGGTCCAGCACTCCAGCTGGTCCAGCAGCGGCCCTGACGTGGTCCTGCGGCCGCCACAACCGTTACGATGGCGATGTGGCTGTCTCGTCGAACCACGATCCCGCCAGCACCGCGTTCCTGCTCGTCGAAGCCGATCGAGGAGGCGAAGCCCGGTGGGCGGTGAAGTGGCGCGGAGCCGACGGCAAGAGGGTGAAGCGCCGACTCGGCGCGCCAGCCTGACTCGAGCGCGATAGCAGCGGCGGCTGGCGCCCGCGGACCGGACGGCCCCACTCCAGTCACCTCACCGAGCGTCAGGCACGCCGCGCGATGGGAGAGCTGGTCCGCGCCGCGGAAGCAGAGGCGGCAGAGAGGCGGACCCGAGCCGAGCGCGCTGTCGACCAGATGGAACGCGCCGCCCGCCCGACGTTTCGCGATCTCGCGCTCGCATGGCTGAATCACCTGGCCGCGGTCGCCGACGTCAAGCCGTCAACGCTACGCAACTACCGCGCGATGCTGACGGAGCCCGGCACGCCGCGCCTGCGCGGTTCAGGGCAAGGCCTCGCACGCATCATGGGCGGACTCGGTGACACGCTGATCGTCGAAGTGACGACGCCCCAGGTCGCCGAGCTGCTCGATCGCGTCGCCGCTGACGGCGTGACCAGGCGCACCGTCAACCGCCACCGGGAGGTGATCGTCGCGATCTTCAACTTCGGGCTGCGCCCCGATCAGCGCGATCGCTGGGGGCTCACCGAGAACCCGGCCGCTGCAACGCCAAAGCGCCGCGAGGACGGCGCCGGCCGGATCGAGGTCTTCACCGTCGAGCAGGTCGAGGCACTGGCGCGGGCAGCCGAGACGGGCAGATGGAGGGTCGCCCGGCCCTACGAGACGGCCAAGATCGCCGAGGCGCTGCGCGACGAGGACCGCCAGCTCGGCGAGCTCGTGCGGGTTGCCGCGTACACCGGCTTGCGGCGGGGCGAGCTCATCGCGCTTCGGTGGCGCGACGTCCGCTGGTCCGAGCGAGTGCTCATCGTCGAACGCGCACTCTCCGGAACGGTTGAGCGCACCACCAAGGGTCGCCGCATCCGCTACGTGCCCCTCGCCGACCAGGCGTTGGCTGCGCTCGACCGGCTCGCGCAGCGACGCAACTTCACGAGCGGCGCCGACTACGTGTTCTGTAACGCCGCCGGCGACCGGCTCGACCCCTCAGCGCTCCGCAGGCGTTACGTCGCCGCCCGCGACAGCGCCGAGCTCCCGCCGCTCCGATTCCACGACCTGCGCCACACCGCCAGCACCCTTCTCACTCGCGTGCTCGATCCCGTGACGGTCAAGGACGTGCTCGGCCACGCTGATCTCAAGACGACGGAGCGCTATCTCCACGCTGTACGCGCGTCGCGGCTCGCCGATGCCGCGACCCGCGCGTTCACGCCTCAGCGAGCGACAGAGCGCGCAGATGCCGACAACGCCGAGCTGCTCGCCGTCATCGAGCAACTCAGCCCGGAGGAACGGCGCCGAGTGCTGGCGAGCATCAGGTAGGGCGGCGCACCTCTCTCTACGTCGCGCGATCAGCTCGCGAGTCCGCGCGCATCTGGTGGATCCCCTGATCGGCGCGGCGCTGAAATTGTCGAATCGGGGCGCTCTCGCGAGGTGCCGGAACCGTGGATGAACATCCAAGCAACGACCGTGAAGTGAGCCGCTGCGGCGCGTGGCCGGTGTGCCGTATGACGCCCCTGACCGCGATCTCAATTCGGACGGGTCATACGGGACACCGCTCGCGAAGACAGCCGGGGCGGCGCTCGATGTCGTCGTTCCCGCTAGTCGACCGGCTAACGGCTTCCCGCCGAGCTCGATGAGACTGCTCCCTCAGCCAAGGAGCAGCGGCAGCCGCCTCCGCGCAGCGACTTCATTGACGCACCGCGCGACTAGCCCACTTGTGCGGTATCCAGATCCGAACGCGGGTAAAGGGCCCGTTCCAGGCGTCACGAGGGGTTGTCATGCGGTGCGCAGACCACCGCAGTTGGGCGCCGGAACGTCGAGACGGCTGAACATAGAAGGCAATCAACGAGAAGGAGTCCTTATGACCGACGAGCACGAGAGCGTGAAGGACAAGCAGGACCGCGAAGCGCGCGAGCGGGAACAGGCCCCCGGCGACGATCACGACGAGATTTCCGGCCGAGATGAGATCGCCAGGGCGGCGGGAGAAGGAGACGGCGAGGACGCTGAGGGCGAGGCCATCGCGGCCGAGGACAAGTAGCGAACGCTCAGCGCGAGCCGAGCGGCCCGTTTGAGCACTCACCGGCGCTCGAGGCGGAGCGGGCTGTCGTGGCCGCAGGTCATCGCTTACGCAGAGGCGGTCCACGCCGACGGCGACCGGGCGATTCACCGCATGCTCGGCCATCCCAACCCGCTGCAGCCGCCCGATCCTCCCGACGCGTGCGACGGGATGTGCCTACTGCTGCAAATCGACTCCGACGACGACGCCGGCTGGTCATGGGCGGGCGGTTCCGCTTCGGTCACGCGATGAGCGATGTGCATCCACGGGTAGCCGCGGCGCTGAGTGCACAACTTGCCCGCTGGCGAGCAGCCTTGGACGGTGGCGAGCGCCGGATCGGGTGGAAGCTGGGCTTGAACTTTCCGGAAGTCGAAGCGGTCATCGGCCGCGAGCCGATCATCGGCTACCTCACGACCGGCACGCTGCTCGCGACCGGCGAGAGCTACAGCCCGCGGGACGGGGCGCAGCTGCGCGCGGAGACAGAGGTCGCGCTCGTGATCGGCGAAGACGTCGCAGCCGATGCCAACGCAGACACGGCGCGAGCTGCGATCGTCGGCGCAGCCGTCGCACTCGAGATCGTGGACGTCAGTCGGCCGCCCGCCGACCTTGAGGGAATCGTCGTCGAGAACGCGTTTCACCGAGCATTCGTGCTCAGCCCCGCGCGTCGGATCGATCCGAGCCGCCGAGAGGGCCGGCTACTGGTTAACGGGAACCTCCGCGCGTCAGCGACAGCAGGCGCCGATCACGGCGATGTGGTGCGCGCGGTAGCGCAGCTCCTCGCGGCCGCCGGCGGTGAGCAGCTTCAGCGCGGAGACCACATCCTGTGCGGTGCCCTCACCCACGTCGCAATCCAACCTGGCGACGAGATCAAAGCTGAGATACAGACCCTCGGCGCAGTCACCCTGAAGATCGCGTAGGAACGTACTTCCGCCTTCGATGGGCGCCGCCTGAGCTACCGGGCCCGCGTCTCACCGTCCTCGTGTCCGGGTTCAGCTGTGCCAACGAGTTCGGCGCTCAGCGCGACGACAGCTGACGTGCGTGCGCCGGCGTCCTGAACCAGGCGCGAGGTCGGAGCTGGGCGCCCCCATGGGCCACCATGCGCGAAGCGATGCCGTCAATCAGCGCGTAGTTCGTTGGAGCGTGCGGCGCCGCGGCGTCAGCGGTCCGAGTGGCTCGCGAGTCCTTGTCGTAGCTTGATCTGCGCCAGGTCGTCTGGGTCGATCCACAGCGCGGTGGCGACGCGTTGAGGCGAGAACCCGAGGGCGCTGGCGCGCACCACGATCGACTCGAGCTCCGTATGAAGCGTCACCGGGTCTTCGGCTGCTTCGGAGCGGATCGTCATCGCGCGTGTATTACCCGTAGGGATCGCGCGGATGCGCCCGTTGTCGTGGATCGCACCCAGCCGCGTGCGGGTGAGGGTCAGTGTCCGGATGCGGCATCCAGCCGATCAGCGCATCGCGCGGTAGGCGGCGGCGGTCGCTGTGCCGTAGAGCAGGTGAAAGCCGACGTCGGGAGCGATCGTCTCGGGATCCTGCTTCCAGACCGGCGGCGCGAGCTTCATCGCGGGCAGATGCACCAGGCTGGTGCCCCACACGACCAGCCCGAACACGATGCCGGCCCCGGGCCGCCGGCCCGCGGCCGCGAGCCCGAACAGCGCGCCCCAGCTGGTGCCGTAGATCCAGTGCATCGCGTTGTTCAGAACGGTGTCCACACCGCCTTGCGGCGGGGGCAGGTCGCGATGCAGGACGCCGCTGCCGATCCTGCGCACAACCTGAACCGGAACGTTGCTTGGCTGCGATCGCGTCGCCTTGTAGTACGCCATCTGGGCTGCGGTCATCGCCGCGGTCCCGGCCGCGCCCGCCGCGATGCCGACCTTGACGGCATTCAACGGCTCGGCGGCCTTCGGATATCGCATTCGCGTGCGGTGCGTCACGTCCGGCGGGCGCGCCGACGCATGGCGGTCCCCACCGCGACAGCTATGGCGCCGCTTGCGCCGGCCGTCGCGATCCGGCGCCGCGTACCGCGCGGATCGGCGTCGTCGATGGGATAGGGACGCAGCAGGCAACTCAGCGCCTTGCCGATGGCGCGCACGGTCGAGGGAGCCGGCGTCAGTGAGGTGGCGACAGCTGTCAGGCGCGACGAGTGCGCCTCTTGCGGTCGACGCACAGCGGTCGTCTCGTGGTGGATCTGCTGCGCGACGGCCGAAGCCCGCGGTACTCCAGCTTGCTCGGTACTCACGTGCCCACCTCCGGGATCGAGTGCGTTCGCCCGCTCGAATCCCCCCTCCCCGCATGGCCAAACCGTGGATCGTCCGCGACGATGCGACCCGGCGCGGCGGCGTTGGCCCGCTTGCCTACTGTGGCGACGATGGCAGCCGGGAAGTCGCTCGGGCCATCCCAATCCCGTGCGCTGATCGCCAACCCGACAGCCGGCTGTGGGACCAGCCGACGGCATCTGGCCGCCGAACCGCCATTCGGACCTCACTGAGGGACGGCTGGCGCTCGACCTCAACCGGCCTCGAACGCCGCAGCCGCGTGATCGCGAGGCGGATGACGCGCTATCGCGCTGTAACTTCATCCCTCGCCCGGACGGCAGCCGCAACCGTGCGCAGGTCCGGCGCTCGGTGTCGACCGGTCAACTCCGTCTGCCGTGCGCCTCGATCCAGCGCTTGCCCGCCCTAAGCGCCTCAACTGCACCAAGCCGCCGTGAACGCGAACGCGCCGGTCTGATCCGCGCGCTCCCGCCGGCCGCTCTAGTGGGTCGTCCAGGATTGTTTGACCGGAAACCTCATCGCTCAGGCGGCGATCAGCAGGCGACGTTCGGCCTTGATGAGGCGCTGGTCGCGGTGCGGGCCGTTGCGGTAGCGGATGTGGTCGGCCATCGCCTTGGCGAGGGTGTCCCAGTCGGCGTAGTCGGCGTTGTTGATGACGAACTCGCCGATGCCCCAGAAGTGGCACTCGATGCGGTTTAGGAAGCTGGCGTAGGTCGGCGTAAAGACGAGCTCGACGTTGTTGGCTTGGACCCACTCGCGGATCGCCGGGGTCTTGTGCGTCGAGAGGTTGTCCATGACGAGGTAGATGCGCAGCCGGCGTGCGTAGCGCATCCGGATCTGCTTGAAGAACGCGAGCACCTCGCCGGCGTTTTTGTGCGCGCGCAGCCGTCCATGCAGGCGGTCGGCGTGCACGTCGTAGGCGCCGAAGAGGTAACGCACGCCGTTGGGCTTGGAGTACGTCGCGCGCAACCGCTCGTGCCGCTGCTCGGGCGCCCAGCCCGATCCATGGTGCGGGATCAACTGGATCGGCCCCATCTCGTCAAAGCAGACCACGACAGCGTCGTCGGGCTTGTGTCGGTACAGGCCCAGGACCCGCTCGGCTTTGGCGGCGAAGTCGGGGTCTGGGCTGTACTTCCACGAGCGCGTGCGCTGATGGCTCAGGCCCGCCGTGCGCAGCGTCTGGCGCAGCGCTTCGGCGCACAGCACGATGTCGATGCCCGCCAGGTGGTCGGCGAGCTTAGGAAGCGACCAGCGCGTCAACGGAACGCCCTGCGTGTCGGGGCGGGCGCGCGCGACCGCGACAATCCGGTCGCGCTGCTCACTTCTCGCGGCGACGCGCCGAAATCCTCGAGCACATGGAGGAGCGCGGCGAGCGCTCCGCTCGGGCCGCACAGATTGCGACGCTCCAGACGCGTCGCAGAAAGACTCACGCGGTGCCACTCGATCGGCTGCGCGAGGAATGGTGCGCTCGATCTGCCGAGCACGGTCTCAGCCGCTACCAGGTGCGAGCAATCATCGGGCGTGCCCGGCCGCCGCGCCCCGGCGTCGCGCATGAGCGGATCGCGACCGAGCTCGCGGGCACGAACGGGTTGACGCGCGAGTCCTCGACCTTCACCCGGCGCGACGCCCTGCGGGCGTTCGCCGAGGCTGCCGGCGCAGGCGCGCGTGTGTGCGAGATCGAAGCGCACGCTGACGCGTTCCTCGCGCGTGGCGAGGTCGTCAGCTCGATCCGGCTGCCGGTGAGCGCTGTTACACGACCCGCGACCTGCTTCGCATCGAGTGTGAGCTGCTCGACGGCGCGGTCCGGCGCCGCGGCGACGGAGCTGCCGTGGCCGCGGAGGGCGATGTGAGCGCCGCTGTGAATGCTCGGCCCACCCTCAGCGACGAGCAGCGCCGCCTCGTGAACGCGCTCGCGCGCAGCGGCGACGGCGTACAGGTCATCCGTGCCGCGGCGGGCACCGGCAAGACGTTCGCACTCGACGCTGCTCGCGAAGCCTGGCACACGAGCGGTGTGCCGGTGCTCGGCTGTGCGCTCTCGGCTCGCGCCGCGTGCGAACTGCGCGACCAGGGCGGGGTCGACGCGACGACGATCGCGGGGCTGCGGCGGGCGTTCGAGCGCGGGATCGAGCTAGCGCCCGGGTCGGTGTTGATCGTCGACGAGGCCGGGATGGCGGGCACCCGCGATCTCGCTGTCCTCGCCGACGCCGCCGAGCTTGCGCACACGAAGCTCGTCCTCGTCGGCGACGATCGTCAGCTCCCCGAGATCGAAGCCGGCGGCGCCTTCCGGGCGCTCGCTCGCCGGCTGGGAGCCATCGAGCTCCACGAGGTCCACCGCCAGCGCGAGCCGTGGGATCGCGACGCGCTCGCCGCGCTGCGGCGCGGCGACGTCGAGCGCTTCGCCGTGGCGTACCACGCCCACGGACGCGGCATCGCAGCGCCCAACGCAGATGCCGCGCGCGCCGCGCTCGTCAACGACTGGTGGCGCGCGCACAAGGCCGGGGAGCGGGCGCTGATGATCGCCCACCGGCGCGCGGACGTTGCCGACCTCAACCGGCGCGCTCGCGCCCTCCTCCGCGACACCGGGCGTGTCGGCCCGGACGTCGCGGGCGCCGGCGGACGGCCGTTCGGCGTCGGTGATCGCGTCGTGACGACGCGCAACGAAAGGCGCCTCGCGGTCGTCAACGGGCAGGCTGGCGCGCTGACCGGGCACGACGGCGACCGGGTGCGCGTCGAACTCGACGCCGGCCGGCACGCCGACCTCCCTGCGTCCTACGCGCAGGAGCACCTCGGCCAGGCCTACGCAACGACCGCTCACCGCGCCCAGGGCGCAACTGTCGATCGCGCCTTCGTTCTCGGCTCCGACGAGCTCCATCGCGAGTGGGGCTACACGGCGCTCTCGCGCCACCGCCACGAAGCGCGCTTCTACGTGGCGACCGGCTGCGAGTTCCTCAACAAGGCGCCGGAGCCGCTACGCGATGGCGACGTGCCGATCCACGTCGCCCAGCTGCTCAGAGACAGCCGTGCCGAGCGTCTCGCCCTGGACCGCGCGAGCCGTGACTCGGGCTTGGGACTTGGCCCGTGATGGCTCAGGCCCAGTGGACACTCGGGGAGGACCTCGACCCACCGCGCGGCCTGACCCGCGCCGAGCTCATGACCGCCCGCGAGGTCGCCGAGCTGCTCTCGGTGCCGATCTCGACCGCGCGCGAGTGGGGTCGCAAGGGGACGCTCCCGCGGGTCAAGCTCGGCCGGCACGTGCGCTACATCCGCCAGCACGTCGAGGCCGCAATCCTCGCCGCCGAGCAGCGCTGACCGATCAGTTGGGCTCCGACGTGGACCGCACACCATCGAACGCGATCGCGCCTACGCTCGACGTCGCGATCAGAACACGATGTACTCGCGCATCCGCCGCCGAAGCTCGGGATCGTCGAACAGCAGCGCGAGAAGCCCGCCTTCGAACTCCCTGCCAAGTTCTGCCACACGCTCGAACAGCGGAGATTGCGCCGCATCGTCGGCACTGAGCGCGGATAGCCGCGCGCGCTGGTCGCCGTCGTCGAGGATCCCAAGAAACTCGTCGTAGGCGCTCAGCGAGCGCACGCCGGCGTCCACCGCGCCATGGTCGACGAACACGTCCGCGATGCGATCCAGAGGAGGCACCGACATGCGCTGACCGAGATAGACGGCGATCTCGTCGCTCGTGTACCGGTAGCACTCGAGAACGGGCAGAAGCCCGCCGGCGAACAGCGCCTTGCGCGACAGACGGAGCTTGGCGTTGCGCAGGCCCCAGCCCTCCCCCTTGCGCTCGCGCATCTTGCTCTCGAAGTCGACGGCGATCGTGCGCCAGTAGCGGATCAGATCGTTGAGGAGAAACCGCGGCGGGCGATAGTCCTTTAAGTTGGCCTCGAGGTATCCCGTCAATAGCGCGGCGATCGCCCGGCCGTGGGTGGCGTCACCGCATAGCGGGACCGACTCGAGCACCAAGAGCATGCGGCGCGTGAGATTGGCGTTGCTGTCCTCATCCCGCCCGATCTTGCCGCGCAGGTCGCCAAGCCAGACCTGCTTGCCAAAGATCTCCTCGGCGCCGGGCGCGCGACCACCGAGAAGCTCGGCGACCGCGTCGATCGTCGGGTGCGCGTTCCCCCGTTCTGGCCCCTCGAACAGGACCATGAAGTCGTCGTCGCTCTCGCTCGTGACCTCGCTGCGACCCCACGAGCCCATCAGGACGACGGTCGCGTCCCGATCCGTCGCGAGCATCGCAAGGCGATCCCGTCGTTCGAGCAGGCCACGCTCAGTGCGATCGCGAGCGGCCGCAACGTTGCCGAACCGAACGGCTGCCGCAGCCTCGAGGCGAGCGACTCCTCGTAGGCCCGCCATAAGAGCTATGTCGTCAGCGTCTCGCCGATCGACGCCAGACCGGGCGAGCGCAGCTCCTCCAGCCAGCGATCGGGCGGGCGCGCCTCGAGGATCCACGGGACGTCGCGGCACCGATCCAGGACCGCAGCAAAGCGCTCCTCATCTTCTTCCGTGAGCGGCACGTGATGCCCGCCACTCAGCGAGCTCACATGGACCTGGCGCAAACGCGACCGGAACCGGTCCAGCAAGTCGCCCGCGACACCCATCGTGGGATCGATCGAGCACGCATGCGCAACGTCGAAGCAGAAGCTGGCGTCCGGCAGCTGCTCAAACACGACTGCCAGCTCGTCCGCGGTCCGCCCGGTGCCCTTACGGTCGTCCATGTTCTCGAGCACGAGGCGTGTGCCGAGTTCCCGGAACGCAGCAGGATCCTCGAGCGCGTCCGGATGGGTCACGATCGAGCGCACCCACAGCGGCAGCTCGCCCAGCACCCGGGCGTTCGCCGGGTCATCCTGCACACGATGCTTGACGGGCGCATGCACGCTCACGTAGCGAAAGGAGAGCCGCGGCTTGGCCGCGAGATACTCGATCAGCCCCGGGAGCTCGTCCTCGGAAAGCGCCGACAGTTCCACGGCATAGGTCGAGACCTCGCAAGCCGCGGCCACGAGTCGCGGCCACACACCGCGCATCTCGTCGAAGACCCCCGTAGACACCCCGATCGGATGATGCGCAGCCAGGGAATCTGCGGCGCTACGCGCAGAATTGCTCAAGATCGCCGCCACCGCGCCACCGTATCGTGCGACGACGATGGCATCGTCAGATGCCGGGCAACTGCTGTTCGACTTCGTCGAGGCGGACGTAGACCTTGCTGCAAGTTGGTCCAGCACCCTGGTCCAGCAGCCCACTCGCGAAACCGCCGAACCAGGTCCTTAGCACGAAAGCCCCCTGGCGAGAGGGGGCTTTGTGTATAGCGGGGGCAGGATTCGAACCTGCGACCTTCGGGTTATGAGCCCGACGAGCTACCAGACTGCTCCACCCCGCGGCGGACTGCGCAGTCTAGCAACGTACCGCCGCCGCGATCAACGGTTCACGCGGGCAGATAGCCTCGTCGCGGTGCGCGTGGCCGTTGTCGACATCGGGACGAACTCGACGCGTCTGCTGATCGCAGACGTGGCGCCCGACGGCGCCCTGACCCAGCTCTACCGCGAATCGATCGTCACGCGGCTCGGCGACAAGGTCGACGCGACGGGATGCCTGCAGGACGAGGCGATCGAGCGCGTCTTTCAGGCGCTGCAGCACTACCGCGCGCTGATCGACGAGCACGCGGCGAGCGCCACGACGGCGGTTCTCACGAGCGCCGTGCGCGACGCCGCCAACGGCGCGCAGTTCACGGCCGCCGTCCGCGACGACTACGGCCTCGACGCGCGCACGATCGGCGGCGACGAGGAGGCGGCGCTGACGTTCGCCGGCGCGACCAGCGAGCGCGCCGATGACGGCGAGCAGCTCGTCGTCGTCGACATCGGCGGCGGTTCGACGGAGTTCGTCGTCGGCCGCGACGGCGCCGTCGCCTTCCACGTCTCCACCCAGGCCGGCGTCGTGCGCCAGACCGAGCGCCACCTGCACAGCGACCCGCCGCAGCGCAGCGACGTCGATGCGCTCAGGCGCGAGGTCGGGCAGATCATCGCCGCGAACGTCCCGCAGCAGGCACGGCGCGAGGTCTCGCGCGCGATCGCCGTCGCCGGCACCGCCACCGCCTCTGCCGCGATCGAGCTCGGCCTGGAGCCCTACGACCCGACGAAGGTCCACGGGCACACGCTGACGCGCGCCAGCACCGAGCAGATCCTCGAGCGGCTCATCCCGCTCACGAACGACGAGCGTCGCACCGTCAAGGGCCTGCACCCCGATCGCGCTCCCACGATCCTGGCCGGTGTCGCGATGCTGCTCGAGGTCTTCGCGGCGTTCGATCTCGAGCGCGTCGAGGTCTCAGAGCACGACATCCTGCGCGGCGCCGCGCTGCAGCTCGCGGGCCGCTCGGGCGGTGCGGTCGTCTAGTACACCAGCGCGGGTAGGCCGCGGACACATGATCTATTCAAGTTCGCCTACGCGATCGCCGATACTGTCGCTGCCGGCCGCGGAACCCCGATGGGTCACCGAGCTGGACATAGGTTCGAGCAAGCCGTGTCTTCAGATCGGCGCCTCCCGCCGCTCGAACCGTTCATAGGCTCGTCGGGAACGCACCCCCTGCTTCGTCCTGGCAGAGCCGCATCAGGAAGCCGCCCTTTCCCCTGGGGGCGGCTTCCGACTTTAACCCGGCTCAGGCGAGGTTCGAGCGCCGCGGGTAGGCGACGGACGGGTCCGTCAGCACGTTGACGAGCGCCGGCACCCCCGCCGCGAACGCCCGCTCGAGCGCCAGGCGCAGCTCGCCGGGCGCGCGCACGAGCTCGCCGTGACAGCCCAGCGCCTCGACGACGCTGTCGTAGCGCGTCTGCGGCGTGAGCTGCGCCGCCACCG
>CADCVQ010000058.1 GCA_902806175.1 uncultured Solirubrobacteraceae bacterium | reverse complement strand
TCGGCTCCGCCGCCGTGGCCGTTCGTGCTCTGGGCGGCCGTGGTGTCGACGCTGGCCATGTCAGCTCTCCTCAGGGTTTCGACGGTGTGTCAAACCCTACTTGCTACGCGATCGTGCCCGTTGCCACGAGCACCAGCACAGCCGCCCCGAGCACTACTCGGTAGGCGACGAAGACGCCCGTCGTGTGCGTCGTCAGGAACTTCAGCAGGAAGGCGATCGACGCGTAGCCGGAGATGAACGCGAAGACCGTCGCCACGGCCGTCGGGCCGATGCCCACCGCGCCCTCGGCGCTGCCGCCCACCACGTCGCGCAGCTCGTAGACGCCGCTCAGCACGACCGCCGGGATCGAGAGCAGAAAGGAGAACCGCGCGGCCGAGACACGGTCCATCCCGAGAAACAGGCCGGCGGTGATCGTCGCGCCCGACCGCGAAACGCCGGGGATCAGCGCGAGCGCCTGCGCGAAGCCGACGATGATCGCGTCGCGACGCGTGATCGTCGACAGGTCACGCTCGCGTCGCGAGACCTTCTCGGCGATGAGCAGCACGATGCCGAGCAGGATGAGGGTCGTGCCGATGAGGTACAGATCGCGCGCGCCGTTCTCGATCTCATGGGAGAACAGGACGCCGAAGATGACGATCGGGATCGTGCCGATGATCAGATACCAGCCAAGGCGCGCGTCGAGCTCCGAGCGCCGCGACGGGTCGCGCAGCGATGCGATCCAGGACCCCGCGATGCGGATCAGGTCCGCGCGGAAGTACAGGACGACGGCCGCCATCGTGCCGAGCTGGATGACCGCGGTGAACGCGGCGCCCGGATCCTCCCAGCCGGCGAAGGCTGGGACGATCCGCAGGTGGCCGCTGCTGGAGATCGGCAGAAACTCCGTGAGTCCCTGGACGATCCCGAGGACGATGGCTTGGAAGAGGTCCAAGCCTCAGGCGTGCTGAGCTGCTAGTCGCCGAGCTCGATCGAAGCGATGCGGATCGGCTCGACGGGCCGGTCGGCGCCCTGCGTCGGAACGTTCTCGATCTTGTCGACGACCTCCATCCCGCCGGTGACCTCGCCGAAGACGGTGTGCTTGCCGTCCAGCCACGGCGCGGCGTCCGTCGTGACGATGAAGAACTGCGAGCCGTTCGTGTTCGGCCCGGCGTTCGCCATCGCGAGCGCGCCACGGACGATCTTGTGGTCGTTGAACTCGTCGTCGAACTGATAGCCGGGCCCACCGGTGCCGGTGCCGGCTGGGCACCCGCCCTGGATCATGAAGTCCTTGATGACGCGGTGAAACGTCAGGCCGTCGTAGAAGCCGTCGCTCGCGAGCTTCTTGAAGTTCGCGACGGTGTCGGGCGCGTCGTCGTCGAAGAGCTCGAAGACGATGACGCCCTCGGTGGTGCGCATGGCGGCTGCAGACATGGCGCGCAGCCTAGTACACGCGGCCGCAAGTTCCGCGCGTTTCCCGGGCGCCCGATCCGCGCCTGACGCCTGCGGCGCCGGGCGGGCCGGGTTCACCAGCACGAAGGCGGGACGCCGCCGACCGTCAGATGACGGCCGGGCATCCCGGGATTCCACGCGGAACTTCGGGCCGCGTGTACTAGCGATCGTGCGTCTACGCCGTCCCGCGCAGCTCGACGTCGCCGATCGCGACCCGCGGATCGGTGGGCTCGGCCGCGTCGGTGATGTGCAGCAGCACGAGCTGGACCTTCGCGCCGTCGCCCTTGCCCTTGAGCGAGATCAGGCTGCCGGCTTGGACGGCCTTCTTGTCGGTCAGGTGGATCCAGCGCTTGTCGATGACGTCGGCCGGAAGCTCCTTGGCGCTCTTGGCGCCGTAGATCTCCACGGTGAAACCGGGGGTTTTCGTCGCGAGGCGCAGCGAGCGCAGCGCGTAGGGCCGGCCGAGGTCGATGACGAGCCCGGCGGCGATCGGCTGTCCGTCGGCCGGGACGACCACGTCCCAGACGGTGCCGGGCTTGTCGTCGATCGCGTAGGCGGCGGGACCGAACTCGGCGCCCGCGCGCTCGGGCTGGTTGTAGGTCTTCGCCGCGCCCTTCTTGAGGACGATGAGCTCGCTGCTCGGCTGCGTCGGCGTGGTCGAGCCCGCGCTGCCGCTGGAGCCCGTGCTGCCGGACGAGCCCGTGCTGCCGCTGGAGCCCGTGCTGCCGGTCGAGCCCGTGCTGCCGGTCGAGCCCGTGCTGCCGGTCGAGCCCGTGCTGCCGGTCGAGCCCGTGCTGCCCGTCGCGCCCGTCGCGCCGGTGGACTCGCCGGTGGCGCCCGGGCTCGCCGACGCGGCGGGTCCAGCGGGCGGCGGGAGCGGCGTATTCGTTCCCGGCGCGGGCGGTCGCACCGGGATGATCGGGTTCATGTTGGCGGCCGGCGGCGCGGTCGTGCCGGGCCCCGTGGCGCCCGGCTGGACGGGTACGGCGCCCGGCGCCGTGGGAGCGACCGCGCCGGGAGTCTGGGCGGTGATCGGATTGCCCGAGCCGGTCGGCGCAGTGGAAGCGCTGCGCTCGGCGTCGCCCGTCAGCGCGGCATAGGCCGCGACGACAGCGCACAGCAGCAGCAGCGTCGTGAGGCCGACGACGGTGAACGCCGCGCGCCAGCCGGGTCGGGCGCCCAGCCGGCCGGGGGCGGCCGTCCCGCACTCCAGGCACCAGTCCTGGCCGCGCGCCATCGCCGCGCCGCAGGTCTCGCAGGCGAAATCCGGAGCAGTCGCCGGGCCGGCGCCGTTTGGCGGCGGGTCGGCCGCGTGCGCGCGCGCGTCGCGGTCTTTCAGAAGCAGTGCCACGTCAGAGAAGGGTAACGCGCCCATATCGGAGGAGTTGCGGATGGTGCAGCGGATAGCTCTTTGCGCGGCACACGACGAAGGCGCGCCCGAGGAAGAGACGGGCCGCCAGCAGGCCGAGCAGACCCGTGCGAGCAGGCGTCCGTGCCCGCCAAGGTCGCCGAAGATCAGCGAGGGGATCTTCCATCACGACATCGGGCCCCGGCAGGGCCCGCGCCAAGAAGACCTTGGAGCGTGCGCTGATCGAAGCGCTGAGCCTGGGGAACAACTACATCGGCACCGAGCACTCCTGCTCGGCCTCGTTGACGACAACGAGGCCACCGCCGCGCGGATCCTGCTGGGCTGCGACCCCGACGCGGCAACAATTCGAGACGCCGTCTTGGACATGCTGTCTCCCTAGGCAGCGCTCAGCAGGCCGACGAGGCGCACGCCGGGCGCCCCGAAGACGTTCCGATTGGCTCCTTAGCCAAGGCCGTTGACCCGAGCAGCGCCCGCGCGGTGCCCATGGTCATCCCGTGAGCCCAGTGCATCCTGGTTGAGATGCGCGACGGCGCCTCGTTGTCGTCGGGGTTGAGGCTGAGCAGCTTGGATGCGACGCGGCCGGACACCAACGACGGCTTGCGGTCACTGGCGCGCATTTGCGCTGCTAGGCCGCGGTCATCGCCGCGGGCCGATCAGGCCCGCCAAAGCTGCCTTCGCCAGGGCCCGCGATGTTGTCATCCGGATCTGCCTGCTACGCCTTGTGGGCGCGGCCGATCGCGTCGCGGCAGCAGCCAGGCGACCGCGATGGCGAGGATGCCGAGCGTGAGATGGATGAGGTTGTCAAGCGCGCTGTACTCGCTCGGAAAGAGTCCGAGCGGGTTGGGCTCCGCGAAGCTGATCGCGCCGACGAGCAGGTAGACGACGCCGATTGCGCCGACCACTGCGCGAGCCACACCATTATCGCGTTTGGCGAAACCGACGTACGCGAGCAATCCTCCGGTGACCAGATGAATGAGATCCTCTGCGATGTCGATGTTGAGCGCCCCGAACAACGAGCGCTGTCCGAGCACCAGACCGGCGACACCGATCAGCAGCACCGTTACGCCGACGACCTTCCCATACTCGCGAACCACTTTGCATCTCCCTCCGGGGCGCCCGCACCGTCGCGCCAATGTACTGGACAGTACAGATCCTCGTCTGTGTGTGTGACCGCTCGTAGCGCCGGGCATGGTCAACGAGCGGAGCGCAGATGCTCGTACCGGGCGACCGCCAGCGTCGGCACTCCAGCCCGTGGCGCGAGTCGTCGCGGTCTCGTCTGACCCGTCCGAACTGAAACCCGCAGAGGGACGTCATGCGGAACTGGCGCCCGCACTCGCGATTCGGAAACCGCGTACCGACTGCGCGAGTTGCGCGTCAGCGGGAATACGAGCCGCACGACAATCGAACGGAGGTGGAGTAACGATGTCCGATGCGGGCCTCTTCGTGGGATTCGGCCAACCCGCTCGCGCTCGCGAGCCGCAGGCGGTCGAGCTGTTGCGCCGGGCGCACGCGCTCTACTCCGAGCTGCAGGAGCGCGGCGAGATCGACAGCTTCGAGACCGTGCTGCTCGAGCCGCACGGCGGCGACCTCGGCGGCTTCATCCTGATCCGCGGAACGGCGGACCAGATGCACGGGCTGCGCCGCAGCGACGAGTTTCGGCGCATCAACGCCCGCGCGGGCCTTGTCGTCGAGCACTTTGGTGTCGTGGATGCCCATGTCGGCGACGGGATGTCGGCGCAGCTGGCGATCTACGAGCAGCAGATGAACGAGCAGCTGGGCGCGAGCTGAGCGCGAGCCACGCCGGCGGCTCGGGCAGCCGCCCGTAGAGCTCCTCCAGCGCGCGCACGTCGTGCTCGAACCAGTGCGCGACGAAGCTTCCGTACGACGCGCTCAGGCGCCGCTCGTCGCCGCCGGCGAGCACCGCCTGGACGAGGCGCCCGGCATGGCGGCCGGTCATCAGCCCGCGCAGCACCCCGTGCGACGACGCGGGATCGAGCACGACCGCGGCGTCGCCCGCGGCAACCCAGCCTGGTCCGGCGGCCTGGCGCATGGCACGCCAGCTGACGTCGGCGCTGCGCGCCCGCCCGGCCGGCACGAGCGCCCCGAGCTCGGCCGGGGCAACGGCGTCGCCGCCGCGTGGCTGCGACAGCGCCAGCCGCGTCCAGCCGTAGACGCCGTCGCCGACGCGCGCGGTCCAGGTCCAGCCGGCGGCGTCGGCGACGATCGCCGGCGCGTCGTCGCGCTCGGGGCAGCTTCCGGTGGCGTAGCCGTAGCGCGCGATCAGCGCCGGCGAGCGACGGTCGAGCTCGACTCCCAGCCGCCGGGCGAGCCAGTGACCGGCCCCCGCCGCGTCGATCACGTAGCGCGAGCGCAGCATCCCGTCAGAGGTCTGCACGCCGGCGACACGTCCGTCGAGCAGAACCGGTTCCAGCGCCCGGCAGCGCTCGTGGACGGCGGCGCCGAGCTCCTGCGCGCGCTGCACGAGCAGCGCGTCGAACGGCGCGCGCAACGCCTGAAAGCCCTGCCACGGGCCGCTGTCGTCTGCGCCGTAGGCGACGAGCCGCGGCTCGTCGTCCCACGTCACCCAGACGCCGCGATGTCGCGGCAGGCCCGCCGCGAGCACGCGCTCGAGCACCCCGAGCTCGCGCAGCGGCGCCTCGACGCCGGGATGCAGCGTCTCGCCGGGTCGCTCGCGCGGCAGCCGGCTGCGTTCGAGCAGCGCCACGCGCAAGCCGCTGCGCGCGCACGCGATCGCGGCCGCCGCGCCGGCCGGCCCGGCCCCGACGACGACGACGTCGGCGTCGAGCCCTAGGCCGTTGCCACGGCCTGCCATGCGCCGCCTGCGCGCTTGACGAGCAGGGCGGCCTCGGCGCCCGCAAACAGCGTCGCGCGCTCGGCGAGCTGCACGCGCACCTTGCGGTGGTCCTGCGGGTCGGGCGTCTGCGACGCGCGCCTGCCGAACTCCACGCGGTAGCGGTTGCCGGCGAGCGTGATCCCGGCGGCCGCTTCGGCCTCGGCCAGCTCGGCCCCGTCCTGGCCGTCGGCGACGACGCGAAACGACAGGATGCTCCAGACGTCGGTGTTCGGCGGGACGCCGAGCGCGAGGTACGCGCGAGCCGCGACGAGCACGCGCGCCTCGTACTCGGGCACGTCGACCTGGCCGGTGAGCGCGAGCGTGAAGCTGTTGTCGAGCGCTGACTGGACGTAGTCGACGAACTCGAAGGCGGCGTACTCCACGACGTCGCCGCCGATCGCGCGGGGCCCCGCGACGCCGTCCCATGGCAGGTCGCCGACGCTGCCGATCTCGGCGTCCGTCAGCGGCGTCGCCGTCGGGAAGACCTGCGAGAAGCTGCGCCCGGAGTCCGGCGCCACCGCCGGCCAGAACGACGACAGCGCCGCGCAGAGCTTGGAGTCCTCGGGAAATGGCGAGCCCAGCCCGTAGCCGGCGAGGTGCGCGACGCCGCCCGTCTCGTCGACGCTCGTGTCCCAGCCGGGCGCGAAGACCCCGGCGGCGCCGTCGGGGAGGTGCGAGTGGCGCTGCGTCGCGCCGACCTCCAGCGGGCGCTGCTGCGGGACTTCCCGCAGCGGCAGCGCGACGATCGCCGTCACCGTGTCGTCCTCGCCGCGAAAGCGCGCGCCGGGGAGCTCGATGTTCGGCGCGAGGCGCTCGTCCGACAGCGTCAGCGGCGGCGTCTGCCAGACGCGGTTGCGTAGCGCGGTCGGCACGCGCTGAAGCCACCACTCGACAAGCTCGCGCTGGTCGCAGTTGGGATAGAAGTCCGGCGCTGTGACCAGCGAGTAGGCCGGGACGTTGCGCGGAACCTGGACGGCGAGCTGCGGGACCGACGCGGCGATCCACCCGTCGCCGCTGAAGTCCACGTAGTGCCGCGCGCGGTAGCCGCCGGCGTTCACGCGTTGCACGACGTCGGGGTCGTCGTTGAGATCCTCGACGCTGCCGTCCTCGCCCACCGCGTGGCGGACGTGGACGTATTCGGGCGCGTGGCGGGCGCGGCCGGCGCTTGCGATCGTCAGGCTCGGCGAGAAGCTGCCCTGCGGGTCGGGCGGCACGATGAAGTCGACCGGCGCGCCGTCGAGCAGCGCCTCGGCGACGAGCGGATGGGGCAGCGGTGCCAGCATGCCCGGCCCGAGCTGCGGCGCGAGCTCGGCGATGCCCTCGGTGAAGATGAACGGCGGGCCGTCGATCTGCGGCGCGTCCCAGCCCGTGTCGTGACCGTCCCTGCGCAGCTCGCGATGCACGCGGCGCAGCTTCTCGTTGACGTGATGGGCCGTCAGCTCGACGGTCAGGTCCAGGCCACGCAGGCATTCCGACCCGTTGAAGAGCTTGTGCACCGGAACCCAGAAGTTGCGCGTCTCGTCGCTGGCCATGCCGGCGGTGAAGGCCTGGCCGAGGTCGAAGTTCATCGGGCCGAAGAGATCAAAGCGCCCGCGCAGCTGGACGGACAGGTAGGCGTCATAGCGCGCCGGCAGTACGCGGAAGGCGTGCGCGTCGCGGTCGTCGAAGGGCAGAAAGCCGCGCCGAGCCGCGTCGTAGAGCGCGTCGGCCGTCCCGACGCGCGCGACGCCGGTGCGCGACAGGCACATGTCGGCGTGGCGGCGATGCACGGTCTCCGGCCCCGGCCGGTACTCTGCGGCGAACACGGCGATCGCCATCAGCGTGCCGGGGAACTGCGCCCCGATCTCCGCGAGCGACGGCGTCTGGATGCCGAAGACGAGGTTCTCGACGGCCGCGATCTCGTCAAGCGTCGGAAAGTCGCGCAGCGGCTCGCCGCCGGGGCCGCTGACGACGTTCGGCGACGCGAACGCGTGCAGCAGCAGGCTGTGCGCCGGGCGCCCCGGCTCGACGGCGCGCGTGGCCTCGGCCGCGAAATCCTCGATGCCCGGTGCCTCGCGGCGGATGTCCGGCAGTGGGCGCAGCAGCTCCGCACCCAGGTCGGCGGCAGTGATGTCGAGGCCGTGCGCCCCGAGCAGGTCGCCCCAGCCGGCGGGCGCGAGGCGCCGGCACGCGGCGCCGACAGCGTCGATCAGCTCACTCACGACAACAGCCGACCACGCCGCGCCCGGCGCGGGTGTGAGAACGCGCACACCGCCCGCGCGGCGCGCTCGTCAGCTCAGTTC
>CADCVQ010000057.1 GCA_902806175.1 uncultured Solirubrobacteraceae bacterium | reverse complement strand
GCCGCCGCCGGTGAAGTAGATGCCCGCGACGCTGCCGACGCCCCACTCGGGATAGGCGACGCAGCGCGCGTAGCGGTGCACGACGGAGTGGTCGGGCACCTGCGACGCGAACGGGTCGTTGGCGGCGCGGTCCTCGGCGTGCGCGCGCTCGCGCTGCTGCGCCTCGTAGTTGCGCCGGCCCTCCTCGGCGCGCGCCGTGCGCGCCGCCGCGGCGCTCACCTTCACGGCGTTGCGCGAGACCTTCCCGCCGCGCGAGCCCTCGGCCAGGCGCTCGAGCTGATCGGCCGCCTCGTTGATCGCCTTGAGGTGGCGCTCGTGCTCGAACTGCTTGCCCGGAGGCGCGATGTCGGGGTGCCAGACCTTGGCCTGCCGGCGCCGCGCGAGCTGCACGTCGCGCTGGTCGAACGGCGGCTGCAGCTCGAGGAGAAGCAGCGACTGCTCGATGTCGAGAACGGCTGGCATGGACCTTCGAGAGTAGCGCCGCCGGTGCTCACGGCGACGTGCCGCATCGCGCTCCGCCCGCGCCCACCCCTACGTGATCAGCTTGCGCTCCAGCGCCACGATCGCCAGCCGCCACAGCACCAGGGCGAACAGCACGAGCGCCGCGAGGTGCAGCAGATCGGTGCCCGGCTCCCAGCCGAACGCGGCGTGGCGCACGAGCTCGACGGTGTGGTGCAGCGGGTTGAAGTTGCCCAGCACCTGCGCCCACTCCGGCAGGCCGCTGAGCGGAAAGAACGTGCCGGCCGTCAGGAACGTCGGCGTGATGACGGTGCTCGTGACGTAGTTGAAGTTGTCGATCGACTTCAGCAGGCCCGCGATCATGATCCCGAACGACGCCCAGCCGAAGCCGGCGATGAACGCGATCACGGGGACGGCGAGCATGCCCAGGCGCGGCTCCAGGCCGAAGACGATCGCGACGAGCATCGGCACGCAGCCGTATGTCCCGGCGCGTATCGAGATCCACAGCGCCTCGGCGGTGACGATCTCCTCGGTGTCGACGGGCGCGGCGAGGATCGCGTCGTACGTGTGCTGAAAGGAGTACTTGACGAACGTCCCGAACATCGACGGAAACACCGACGCGAACAGCACGGCCGTCGCGACCGTGCCGGTGCCGACGAAGTCGACGTAGTCATAGCCCGCGACCTGCGAGACGAGCGAGCCGAAGCCGAAGCCGAACGCCAGCAGGTAGATCGTCGGCTCGACGGTCGAGGAGAACGTCGTCGAGCGCCAGTAGGAGCTGAAGTTCGTCATCTCGCGCACGAGCACGCCGGCGATGGCGGGGCGGTCAAGACGGCCGACACGGTGATGTGCGGGTTTCGTCGTCCGGTCGTCGGTCACCGCGCGACGATCGCCGACCGACCGATCAGGGGATCCGACGACCTCCCGACGACGTCTCATTCACGAAACCTCCTCGCCGGTCAGCAGCACGAAGACGTCCTCGAGGTTCGCCGCGCGGCGCACGCCGTCGGGCAGGTCGCCGTTGCGGCTCTCGACGCCCATCAGCGCGACGCTCGTGCCCGTGCGCCGCGTGCGCATGCCGGCGGCGACGGCCTCGGCCTCGACCTCGACCAGGCGCGCGGGCGGTCCGTAGACCTCGAGCACCTCGTCGCCTGCGTGCTGCGAGACGAGATCGGCCGGAGGACCCTTGGCGACCGCCCTGCCGTGCGACATGATCGTCACGGTGTCGGCGAGCCGCTGGGCCTCCTCGATGTAGTGCGTCGACATGAGGATCGAGGTGCCTTCGCTGCGCAGGGCGTCGATCAGCGCCCACAGCTCCTGGCGCACCTGCGGATCCAGGCCGACGGTCGGCTCGTCGAGCAGCAGCAGCCGCGGCCGGTGCACGAGTCCGCGCGCGATCAGCAGGCGCCGGCGCATGCCGCCCGACAGCTCGTCGACCTTCGCCTTGCGCCGGTCGGTCAGGTTCGCGACCTCAAGCGCCCGCTCGACGGCATCGGCGCGTTCGGCGCGCGCGATGCGGTACAGGTGCGTGAAGACGCGCAGGTTCTGCTCGACGGTCAGCGTCGTGTCGAGGTTGTCGAGCTGCGGCACGACACCCATCTCCGCGCGCGCGATCTTCGAGTCGCCCGGCAGCCGGTAGCCCAGCACCTCGATCTCGCCGGAGTCGGCGATCACCTGCGCGGTGAGCATCTTCATCGTCGTCGACTTGCCGGCGCCGTTGGGTCCGAGCAGGCCGACGCACGTGCCGGCGGGCACGTCGAGGTCCAGGCCGTCGACGGCGACGATGTCGCCGAAGCGCTTGACGACCGCGCGCATGGAGATGGCGAGCTCGGGCATGTGCTGCAGGCTATTCATGCCGGATATGACCGCTGCGCCGGGAAGAACTCATCGCGGCCAGATCCGGGCCGCAGTCAGATCTACCGTCCGGTTCGAATCCAACCCGGCAACCGAGAGGACGGCACAGAATGGACTGGAAGCTCGAGCTCGTGGCGGTTCCCGTCTCCGACGTCGATCGCGCCAAGGCCTTCTACACCGAGCAGGTCGGCTTCAACGCCGACCACGACCAACAGGTCAGCGACGAGTTGCGCTTCGTGCAGCTCACGCCGCCGGGCTCGGGCTGCTCGATCGCGATCGGCACGGGGATCACCGATGCGCAGCCGGGCTCTGTGCAGGGCATGCAGCTCGTCGTCACCGACATCGAGGCGGCGCACGACCATCTCGCCCAGGCGGGGGTCGAGGTGGGCGAGGTCCAGGACTTCCCGTGGGGCCGGTTCGTCTTCTTCAGCGACCCCGACGGCAACGGCTGGGCGGTGCAGCAGATCCCGCAGCGCTCATAGACCCAGCCGGTTGCCTTCAGCGCTGGCGATTGCGATGCTTGCGGCGTGAGGATCGCACGGCCTGCGGCGATCGTGGTGACGGCACTCGCGTCGGGGCTGGTCGGCGGCGCGGCTCGCGCGGATGCGGGCTCGCTCTGCCCGTTCGCCGCGGGACCGTGGGAGTACCAGTCAGCACTCCGGCCGTTCCTGAACGACCCCGCGCCCACGCCACCGACTCCGGGCGGCCCGCCCCCGCCACCGCCGGTGAGCACGAACGGCGGGGCGAACGGCGCGGCGCGCGAGGCGCTCGGCGCGCAGTTCTCGGGGCTGTGGCTGAACAGCGGCGTGCAGGGCTGGGTGGTCGGCCTCGCGCCCGGTCCGCGCGACGCCGGCGCCGCGCGCACGGCGATCGGCGAGCGCCTGCGCACCCGCTTCTCCGAGTCCGACGTGGCCTATCTCGACAGCCGGCTGCACCTCGATCCCCAGCTCTACGGCGAACATGAGCTGCAGGCGGCGCGCGACCTGATCGAGTCCACGCTGCGCGCGGAGCCCGGCATACCCTGGGGTTCCAGCGTCGGCTGCCGGCTGTCGGACATGCGCCGCGTGGAGATCGACGTGTTCAACACGGCAACGCCCGAGCAGATCCAGCGCGTGAACGCGGTCACGGCTCCCTACGGCGACCGGGTGCGCGTCGAGCTCTTGCCCTACGGCCCGCCGGCGCCGGCCCCCGTGCTACCGCTCACGCCGCCGCCACCGCGCACGCCGCCCCCAGCGGTGGCGTTCGGCCGCCACGTGAAGATGCCGATCCTGCGGCAATGCGTGCGGGGTCGCACCGTGCGCGTCGCCGCGCGCGCCTCGCAGCCTGGCGTCCAGGCGCTGACGGTTCGCACCGGCGGGAGCTCGCGCACGATTGCCGGCCGGCGGCTGGCCAAGCCGCTCGCGGTCACCCTTACAGGCAGGCGGACGAAGGTCGTCGTGACGGTGCACCTCGCCGACGGGCGCGTCGGCACGAAGGCCGTCACCTACAGCCGCTGCCGCTGATCGCGACGGCGCCCCGGGCGCGGCCGTCGGCGGGCTACCCTGCAACGCCATGTCGTCGCAGTACATCTTCACGATGCACCGCCTGTCGAAGGAGTTCCCGCCCGACAAGCAGGTGCTCAAGGACGTAAGCCTGCAGTTCCTGCCGGGCGCGAAGATCGGCGTCCTCGGCTACAACGGCGCGGGCAAGTCCACGGTCCTGAAGATCATGGCCGGCCTGGAGACCGAGTACCGCGGCGACGCGATGCTCGCGCCCAACGCCACCGTCGGGCTGCTCGAGCAGGAGCCCCACCTCGACGAGGCCAAGGACGTCAAGGCCAACGTCGAGGAGGCGGTCACCGAGACCAAGGCGCTGCTCGCCCGCTTCAACGACCTGGCGGCGAACTACTCCGAGGAGACCGCCGACGAGTTCGCACGCATGCAGGAGCAGATCGACGCCGCCGACGCGTGGAACCTCGACACGAACATCGAGTACGCGATGGACGCGCTGCGCCTGCCGCCGGCCGATGCCGACGTCACGAAGCTGTCCGGCGGCGAGCGCCGCCGCGTCGCGCTCTGCCGGCTGCTGCTGCGCCAGCCCGACCTGTTGCTGCTCGACGAGCCGACGAACCACCTCGACGCGGAGTCCGTCGACTGGCTCGAGCGCCACCTCGCCGAGTACGCCGGCACGATCGTCGCCGTCACCCACGATCGCTACTTCCTCGACAACGTCGCGGGCTGGATCCTCGAGCTCGACCGCGGCCGCGGCCTGCCCTACGAGGGCAACTACTCCTCCTGGCTGGAGCAGAAGCAGCGCCGCCTCGCGCAGGAGGAGAAGGGCGACAAGGCGCGCCAGAAGACGATCGAGCAGGAGCTCGAATGGGTGCGCGAGAACCCCAAGGGCCGGCGCAAGAAGGCCAAGGCGCGCCTGAACAACTACGAGGCGCTGCTCGCCGAGGAGCGCAACGTCAAGCTCGACCAGGTCCAGATCCACATCCCGCCCGGACCGCGACTGGGCGATGTCGTCGTCGAGTCCGACGGCCTGCGCAAGGGCTTCGGCGACCGCCTGCTGATCGAGGACCTGAGCTTCAAGCTGCCGCGCGGCGGCATCGTCGGCGTCATCGGCCCCAACGGCGCCGGCAAGACGACCCTCTTTCGGATGATCACCGGCCAGGAGCGGCCCGACGCCGGCGAGCTGCGCGTCGGCGACACCGTCGAGCTCGCTTACGTCGACCAGTCGCGCGACGCGCTGGCCGACGACAAGTCCGTCTGGGAGGAGATCTCCGGCGGCATGGACCAGATCAAGGTCGGCGACCGCACGATGAACTCGCGCGCCTACTGCTCGTCGTGGAACTTCAAGGGCTCAGACCAGCAGAAGAAGGTCGGCAAGCTCTCCGGTGGCGAGCGCAACCGCCTGCACCTCGCCAAGCTGCTGCGCGCGGGCGGCAACGTCCTGCTGCTCGACGAGCCGACGAACGACCTCGACGTCGACACGCTGCGCGCGCTGGAGGAGGCGCTGCTCTCCTTCGCCGGCTGCGCGGTGATCATCTCCCACGATCGCTGGTTCCTGGACCGCGTCGCGACACACGTGCTCGCGTTCGAAGGCGATTCGCAGGTCACGTGGTTCGAGGGCAACTTCGAGGCCTACGAGGAGCATCGCCGCGCGCTGCTCGGCGACGAGGCCGACCGCCCGCACCGGATCACGTACAAGCGCCTGACGCGCACGTGAGCGAGCCCATCGACGTCTGCATCACCGAGTTCACGGACCCGGGCTGCCCGTGGGCCTGGTCGGCCGAGCCGTTTCGCCGCCGCCTGCAATGGCTCTACGGCGACAAGCTCGACTGGTCGCACCGGATGGTCGTCCTCTCCGACGACCCGCAGGAGTTCCTCGACAAGGGCTTCACCCCCGACAAGCAGGCGCGGGCGACGACGAAGATCGCCCGCGAGCACGGCATGCCGATCGACACGTCGCTGCGCCCGCGGATGGCCGCGACGGCGCCCGCGTGCCGCGCCGTGGTCGCCGCGCGCATGCACGCGCCGCAGGCCGAAGGCGCGCTGCTGCGGGCCTTTCGCGTGCGCCACTTCGCCGGCGAGCTGCTCGACGAGCCGTCGACGCTCGCCGGCGCTGCCGCCGACGCCGGCTTGGATGGCGACGAGCTGCAGGGTTGGATGCAGGACGACGAGGTCGAAGCCGCGCTGGACGAGGACCGCGCCGCCGCCCGCGAGCCGATGGACGCCGCGCGGGTGCTCGACGAGAAGCTCGCCAACTGGTCCGGCGGGCGGCGCTACACGTGCCCGTCGCTGGAGATCGTGCGTCGCAGCGACCGCGTGCGGATCGCGGTGCCCGGCTTTCAGCCATTCGCCGCCTACGACGTCGTGCTGGCGAACCTCGTGCCGGGCTCCGAGCGGCGCGACCCGCCGTCGTCGGTCCTCGAGGTGCTCAGGTGGGCGGGCGAGCCGCTGGCCACCCGCGAGGTCGCCGTCGTGTGCGACATCGGCCATGACGAGGCACGCGAGGAGCTCGGCCGCGCCGCCACCGAGCGCCACCTGGGCTTCGACGGGCTCTGGTGTCCCGCCTGAGCGACCGAGCCTGAGAACAACGGGCGGCGGCCGTCGTCGTGGCGGGTGTGTGTTGACATCCAACACACAGCCGCCACCACGGCGCGCGAGGGGCGACTTCCCGCTAGGGCTCGACGACGAGCTTGGCGATCTGCCGGTGCGAGCCCTCGAGCTCGATCTCGAAGATCCCCTCGGCGTCGGCCTCGAACGAGAGCCGCACGCTGTCGCGCGCCTTCAGCGCGCGCGTGATGTCGTAGCCGTGCACGTGGACCTCGTCGGTGGTGTCCTGCGAGGACACCTGGATGCGCACGCGCTCACCCCGCTTGGCGGTGATCGTCTTGACGCCGCCGACCGGCCCGCCGGTCTGGACGCGGATCCGCGTGAACTCGTCGGAGGGGATCTGCGTCGCCGGCGGCGTGACGGCGGTGGTCGTCGCCGGCGCCTCGCCGGCCGGCGAGTCGGGCGTCGTCGCGGGCGCGGCCGCCGCCGGCGTCGTTGCGGTGCCGGGCTCGTCGTCGTCGCCCGGCGACAGCAGCACGAACGCGAGTACGAGCACTGCGACGGTTCCCACGAGCAGTCCGATGCGCGCCCCCTTGCTCATGACGGGAGCCTAGTTCGGTTCGCCAGCCAGTGCTCCAAGACCTCGCCGAGCTCCGCGGCATCACGGGCGACGGCGTCGGCCTGACGCAGCTCCTCGGGGCCGAACGGCCCGGTCGCGATCGCCGCGACCCGCACGCCGTCGGCGCGCGCGCAGGCGATGTCGCGCGGCGTGTCGCCGATGACGGCGGTCTGCGCGCGCGGCCACTCGGCGCGGTCGCCGTCACCGGCTCGGCGCCGCGCGATCTGCGGCAACATCGCGCGGTCCTCGTGATCGGAGCCGAAGCCGCCCTGGCCGCGCGCGAAGTAGCGCCCGATCCCGGCGGCGCGGAGCTTCAGCCGCGCGATCGGCTCGAAGTTGCCGGTCACGAGCGCCAGGCGCGTGTCGTCGCGCTCGGCGAGGCGCTGCAGCAGCTTGTCCATCCCGGGCGTGACGTGACCGGACAGATCGTCGGGAACGAGGCGTGCGTAGGCCTCGCAGGCGGCGATCCGCACGTCGTCGGCGCGCTCGTCGATCTGGGTGGCGGTGATCCCGGCGGCGACGAGCAGGTTGCGCGCGATGTCGGCATCGGTCCGTCCCGCGACCTCGCCGAGGCCGCGGCGCACCGGGTCCGTCACGCCGTGGACGCGGCGCAGCGCCTCGTGGATCGCGTCGCGGTGTGCGTCGGCGGCGCGCAGCAGCAGCGTTCCGTCGATATCGAAGAGCAGGAGCACGGCGCCGTCTGCGCGCTCAACCCCGCGCGAACGACGTCTCGGCGCTGAGCGACTGCGCGAAGGCCGCGATGAGCCGCGCGCAGGCATCGATGTCGTCGAGCTGCACCATCTCCACGGGCGAGTGCATGTAACGCAGCGCGATCGACACCCCACCCGTCGGCACGCCCGCGCGCGAGAGGTGGATCGCGTCGGCGTCCGTTCCCGTCGAGCGCGCCGAGGCCTGGATCGTGACCGGGATCTCCTCGCGCTTGGCGGCGTCGTGCAGCAGCTCGAACACTCCCGGGTTGAGGACCGAGCCGCGCTCGATGACCGGGCCCTGGCCGAACTCGTGCTTGCCGATCTCGTTGACGTCGACACCCGGCGAGGCGGTCTCGTGCGTGACGTCGACGACGATCGCGACGTCGGGCCTGAGGCTGTACGCCGACGTGCGCGCGCCACCGAACGTGATCTCCTCCTGCACGACGCCCAGCGCCGCGACGTCGCCCGGCGCGCCACCGGCCTCGGCGACCAGCCGCGCCGCCTCCAGCGCGATGAACGAGCCCAGGCGGTTGTCCATCGAGCGCGAGATGAAGCGGTCGTTGCGCAGCTCCAGCGGCTCGCCGGCGATCACGGCGACGTCGCCGATGCGGACGAGCCCGCGCGCCTCGTCGCCGTCCTTGGCGCCGATGTCGATGTGCAGGTCGCGCAGCTTGGGCACCTTCTCGCGCTCCTCCTCGCGCAGCAGGTGGATCGCCTTGCGCCCGGCGACGCCGGCCACGACGCCGTCGCGCGTCGTGATCTCGACGCGCTGGCCGACGAGGATCTGCGGGTCCCAGCCGCCGACGCCCATGAAGCGCAGAAACCCGTTGTCGTCGATGTGCGTGACGATCAGCCCGATCTCGTCGATGTGGCCGACGACCGCCAGCAGCGGCGCGGGGTGGGCGGGGTCGGATGTGCCCGCGACGCGCGCCACCGCCGAGCCCATGACGTCGATCTCGACGTCGTCGGTGAAGCGGCGTCCGGCTTCGGCGAAGACCGCCGCGGGCGCCGACTCGTAGCCCGAGGGCCCGGCGGCGGTGAGAAGCTGGCGAAGGACGTCGGGTAGAGGCATGGGCAGCAGCGTATCGGCGCAGCAACAGCAGCCCCGCCCTTTGCGAGGATGCGCCGAGCACCCGACCGATGCTCCTGGCCATCACCATCTTCGCGGGCGCGCTCGCCGTCATCGCGTCCGAGCGCGTCGACCGAACGAAGGTCGCGCTCGTCGGCGCGGTGCTCGTCGTGCTCTCGCAGACGATCGACCAGGAGCACGCGATCGAGGCGATCGACTGGGAGACGATCGGGCTGCTGGCCGGGATGATGCTCATCGTCCGGGTGACCGAGCCGACCGGGATCTACACGTTCCTCGCGATCCGCGCCGGGCAGCTTGCGCGTGGGCGGCCGCTGGCGGTGGTCATGTCGCTGGCGCTGTCGACGGCGCTGCTGTCGGCGTTCCTGGACAACCTCACGACCGTCCTGCTGATGGTGCCGATCACCTTCCTGCTCGCCGACGCGCTCGACATCGACCCGATCCCGCTCGTGCTGATCGAGATCATCGCCTCGAACATCGGCGGTACGGCGACGCTGATCGGCGATCCGCCGAACATCCTCATCGCCGGCGCGACCGGCCTGTCGTTCGGCGACTTCGTGCTCAACCTCGCGCCGATCGCCGCGCTGGCGTTCGTCGTCGTCACCGGGATGCTCTACCTCGTCTTTCGCCGCCGGCTGCAGATCGCGCCCGCGGCGCGCGAGCGCGTGATGGAGCTCGAGGCGCACCGCTCGATCGAGGACATGGGCGAGCTCAAGCGCACGCTGCCGGTGCTCGTCATCACGCTGCTGGCGTTCTTCGTCCACAGTCCGCTGGGCGTCGAGCCCGCGACCGTCGCCCTGACGGGCGCCACGGTCATGCTGCTGCTGACGCGTCAGAGCGTCGAGGAGGCGCTGCGCGGGATCGAGTGGCCGACCCTGTTCTTCTTCGTCGGGCTGTTCGTCATGGTCGGCGCGCTGGAGGAGACGGGCGCCATCCAGGAGGTCGCCGACGCGATCGCGAACGTCACCGACGGCAACCGCACGGCGGAACTGCTGGGCATCATGTGGGTCTCGGCGATCGGCTCCGGGATCATCGACAACATCCCGTTCACCGCGACGATGATCCCGGTCGTCGAGCAGCTGCAGGAGGGCAGCGGCGACGACGACGCGTACTGGTGGGCGCTGTCGCTGGGCGCGTGCTTCGGCGGCAACTTCACGCTCGTCGCGGCCGCGGCGAACGTCGCTGCCGCCGGCATGGCCGAGCGCGCCGGACGGCCGATCGGCTTCATGACGTTCTTGAAGGTCGGTGTTCCGGCGACGCTTGTCTCGATGCTGCTGGCGACCGGGTACGTGGCTCTGCGATATCTCTAGCGGAGAGGTCCACTAGTGTCGCCTCACGAGACGAGGAGGAGGACGTCGGTTTGACCCCGCAGAGGATCGCCAGGACCGTACGCCGCGCGGCCCCCCTGCTGCCGCACGACGACTGCCTGCGCGACGCCGTCGCGCAGATCATCGCTGCCGACGTGCCCGCGCTGCCCGTGATCGACGGCGCCGGCAAGCTGCTGGGCATCTTCGGAGAGCGCGAGTTCATCGGCGCGCTGTTTCCCGGCTACCTCAACACGCTCGGCTACGCCGCCTTTGTCCCGCGCTCGCTCGACGAGGCACTCGACAAGCGCGCCGGCTGCATCGACGATCCCGTCTCCAAGTACATGAACACCGATCACATCGACGTCGACGAGGACGCCTCGGACACGCAACTGGCGGAGATCTTCCTGCACCACCGCGTGCTCATCATCCCGATCGTCGACGCCGGCAGCGTGACCGGGATCGTCACCCGCGAGGACTTCTTCCGCGGGATCGCCCAGCGCCTGGTCGACGTGTAGCCCGGGTGGTCAGGTCACGCCGGCTGCTCGGCGGCCGCAGGCTCGGTTGCCAGCCGTCGCAGGATCGGTGGCACGAGCAGCGTCGTGAGCACCGACATCGCGACGATGATCGCGAACAGCTCGGCATCGATCGTGCCGGTCGCGTTGCCGATCCCGGCGACGATGATCCCGACCTCGCCGCGCGGGACCATCCCGACGCCGACGAACGTCGCGTCGCGGCGCCCCATCCGCAGCGCGCCGATGTAGGCGCCGCCGAACTTCGTGGCCACCGCGAGGACGCTGACGCCCGCCAGCAGCGCCAAGCTGTCGAGGTCGCCGAACGCGGCGAGCGACATCTCCAGGCCGATGAAGGCGAAGAAGAACGGCGGAAAGAACGCGTAGAGCGGGGCGATCTCCTCCTCGATCGGATGCTGGTCGCGCGTCTCGGCGACGATCATGCCGGCAAGAAACGCGCCGATGATCGCGGCGAGCCCGATCTGTGCGGCGAACGCCGCCAAGCCGAGGCAGATGATCACCGCGGGCAGCAACGGCGACTCCGAGAAGCGCGGCGCGTGCAGCAGTGCGGGCCGCGCTGCCAGCAGCGTTGTGCCGCCGAGCGCGATGAAGGCGACGAACGCGAGCGCCACGCCGGCGGTCGCCGCGATCGAGCCGATGTCGACGCCGCCCTCCGCGGCCACGCCCGCGGCGACCGCGACCAGCAGCAGCGCCAGGATGTCGTCGACGATCGCCGCCCCGAGGATCGTCCGGCTCGCGCGGCGCTCGAGCACGCCGAGCTCGATCAGCACGGCGGAGGTGATGCCGACGCTCGTGGCGACGAGGGCGGCGCCGAGAAACAGCGACGTCGCGGTGCTCTCGCCGAGCGCCGCGCCGAGCCCGATCCCGCCCGCGAAGGGGATCGCGACGCCGAGGATCCCGACCGACATCGCCGTCGGGCCAACCTCGCGCAGCTCCGAGAGCCGCGTCTCGAGGCCGACCCAGAACAGCAGAAAGACGACGCCGAGCTCGGCGAACACCTCGAGCACCTCGCTCGGCTCGACGAGGCCGAAGACCGCGGGACCGACGAGCAGCCCGGCGAGGATCTCGCCGACGAGCGTCGGCTGGCGCAGGCGGCGAAACAGCTCGTCGCCGAGCTTCGCGGCGAGCAGGACGACGAACAGGTCCGTCAGGACGTCGGCGACGCCGACGGATGCGGCAATGGGCACGGGAGCTTCCTCTCGATCTGGCCGGCAGGAATCCGTGCCGACCAGGCTTCCCGGCGCACCGCGGCGCAGAGTAGCGAAGCGGTCTGCGGGCGCGCGATCGCGCGATCGGCCCTCTAGCCTCTCGGCATGCGCCTCCTCCGCGCCAGCCTCGCGCTCGTCGGGGGCGCCTGTGCGCTCGCCGCCTGCGGCGATGCGACGATCGACGACGAGCGGGGGGAGCGGTTCATCCGCGGCGTCGTGGCCGAGCAGATCGGCGCGCGGGTGGAGGCCGTCACCTGCCCCGAGGACGTCAAGAGAAAGAAGGGCACGACGTTCACGTGCGCTGTGACGGGCGCCGACGGCTCCAAGGGCGACGTGCTCGTGACCCAGCGCGACGACGAGGGCGCCAGCTTGCTCGTCAACGCGCCGTTCCTGCACATGGGCGAGGCGGAGACCGTCATGCGCAAGCAGATCGCAAAGCAGGCCAAGGTCGACGACGTCGCGGTCGCCTGTCCGGAGATCGTCGTCCTCAAGAAGGGCGCCCTGTTCAGATGCAGGGTCACATCGGCAGGCAGGTCGCGCAACGTCGTCGCGCGGCTGACCGACGAGCAGGGCCACTTCCGCTACCGCCCGAGCTAGTGGCCCCCAGCGCCCGCAGCTTCAGCTGTCGCGCAGCTGGCGCAGCACGTACTGCAGGATCCCGCCGTGGCGGAAGTACTGCGCCTCCTTGGGCGTGTCGATACGCACGCGCGCCTTGAACCCGCGCTCGCCCGCCCGCACGGTGACGTCGGCCGGCACCGGGTCACCGGCGTTCATCGCGGCCGCCAGCCCGGTGATCGAGAAGACCTCGTCGCCGTGGAGCCCGAGGTCCTCGACCGGGGCCGGCAGCTGCAGCGGCAGCACGCCCATGCCGATGAGGTTCGAGCGGTGGATGCGCTCAAAGGACTGCGCGAGCACCGCGCGCACGCCGAGCAGCCGCGTGCCCTTCGCCGCCCAGTCGCGCGACGAGCCCGAGCCGTACTCCTTGCCGGCGAGCACGACGAGCGGGGTGCCCTCCTCCAGATAGGCCAGCGACGCCTCGTAGATCGACATCTGCCGCGGCTCGCGGTGGGCGCTGAACTTCAGCGTCCAGCCGCCTTCGGGAATGGTGGCCCGCCCGCCCGCCAGCAGATTGCGCAGCCGGATGTTCGCGAAGGTGCCGCGCACCATCACCTCGTGGTTGCCGCGACGCGCCCCGTAGGAGTTGAAGTCGCGCGGGGCGACGCCGTTTGACTGCAGATACAGGCCAGCCGGCGAATCGGGCTTGATCGACCCAGCCGGCGAGATGTGGTCGGTCGTGACCGAGTCGCCCAGCAGGGCCAGCACGCGCGCCCCCTCGATGTCCTCGACGGGCGGGGGCTCGGCGGGCATGCCCTCGAAGTACGGGGGCAGGTGCACGTAGGTCGAGCTGTGGTCCCACACGAAGCGGTCGCCGATCGGCACGTCGAGCGAGTTCCAGCGCTCGTCGCCGGCGAAGACGTCGCCGTAGGAGGAGCGGAACATCTCCGAGCGGACCGCGCGCTCGACCGTCTCGGCGACCTCCCGGCTGGATGGCCACAGGTCGCGCAGGTAGACGTCGTTGCCCTGCGGGTCCTGGCCGATCGGATCGTTGACGATGTCGGCGTCCATCGACCCGGCCAGCGCGTAGGCGACGACGAGCGGCGGCGACGCGAGGTAGTTCATCTTCACGTCGGGGTTGATGCGGCCCTCGAAGTTGCGATTGCCCGACAGCACCGAGACGACGGCGAGGTCGTTCTCGCTGACGGCCTCGGAGACCTCGCGCGGAAGCGGGCCCGAGTTGCCGATGCACGTCGTGCAGCCATAGCCGACGAGGTGAAAGCCGAGCGCCTCGAGGTCGCCCGTCAGGCCGGCATGATCGAGGTACTTCGTGACGACCTTCGAGCCCGGCGCCAGCGACGTCTTCACCCACGGCTGGCTGCTCAGGCCGCGCGCGACGGCATTGCGCGCCAGCAGGCCCGCCGCGAGCATCACCGACGGGTTGGAGGTGTTCGTGCAGCTCGTGATCGCCGCGATGACGACATGGCCGTGGTCGAGGTCGGTCTCGGTGCCGTCGCCCATCACGACCGGCACGCGGTTGTCCTGGCGCTCGGCGACCATCGCCGCGGCGATCTCCTCCGCATGGCCCGGCGCGGTCGCGTGCTCGGGCGGGCGCATCCCCTCGCGCCCGGTGTAGGTCGGCGGATCGGACGCCGGAAAGGAGAGCGCGTCGAACTCGATCGTGTCGCCGCCGTCGCCGTCCTCGTCGCCGTCCTGCGCCGGCAGGAAGTCCTTCAACGCGATCCGGAAGGCCGCGTTCGCCTCGCTCAGCGCGACACGGTCCTGCGGCCGCTTCGGGCCCGCGAGCGACGGAACGACCTGACTGAGGTCAAGCTCGATCGTGTCGGAGTAGACCGGCTCGGGCGAGCTCTCGTCGTGCCACAGGCCCTGCTCGCGGGCGTACGCCTCGACGACCTCGATCCGGTCCGCCGGGCGGCCGGAGAACTCGAGGTAGCGGATCGTCTCGGCATCGATCGGGAAGATCGCGCAGGTCGATCCGAACTCCGGACTCATGTTGCCGATCGTCGCGCGGTCGGCGAGCGGCAGCGACGCGAGCCCCTGGCCGTAGAACTCGACGAACTTGCCCACGACGCCGCGCTCGCGCAGCATCTCGGTGACGGTCAGCACGAGGTCGGTCGCCGTTGCGCCCTCGGGCAGCTCGCCGTGCAGCTTGAAGCCGAGCACCTGCGGGATCAGCATCGGCATCGGCTGGCCGAGCATCGCCGCCTCGGCCTCGATTCCGCCGACGCCCCAGCCGAGCACGCCGAGGCCGTTGATCATCGTCGTGTGCGAGTCCGTCCCGACGAGCGTGTCCGGGTACGCCAGCGGTGGGTGCGAGTCCTCTGCGGGCGTGATGAACACCACGCGCGCGAGGTACTCGAGGTTGACCTGGTGCACGATCCCGGTGTCCGGCGGCACCACCGCGAAGTTGTCAAACGCCGTCTGCCCCCAGCGCAGGAAGGCGTAGCGCTCCTCGTTGCGCTCGAACTCGCGGTCGGCGTTGCGCGTGAACGCGTCGCGGCTGCCGAACGCATCGACCTGCACCGAGTGGTCGATGACGAGCTCGGCGGGCACGAGCGGATTGATCATCGCCGGGTCGCCGCCCATGGCGGCCATCGCGTCGCGCATCGCGGCGAGGTCGACGACGGCGGGCACGCCGGTGAAGTCCTGCATGACCACCCGCGCCGGCGTGAACGCGATCTCCTGCGACGGCTCGGCCGTCGGGTCCCAGCCGGCGAGCGCCTCGATGTCCGCCGCCGTCACCGATCCGTTGCCCTCCGTGCGCAGCAGGTTCTCGAGCAGGATCTTCAGCGAGAACGGCAGCCGCTCGATGTCGAAGCGGGAGGCGAGTGCGTCGAGGCGGAAGATGTCGACCGTGCGCGCTCCTACCTGGAGCGGGCGGCGGGCATCGAAGCTGTTCGTGGACAAGCGATTCTCCGAAGGGGAAAGTACGGGCGCCCCTTTTCGCCGGGGGTGATCCCGCGGCGAGGGCAAGACGAATCCGTCAGTGTGGCAGCCCCGGCGAGACTCCTCCCCTTGCATCGCACGACGGCGCGATGACGGAGTCCGTCTGGGACTACCCGCGCCCGCCCGCGCTCGTGCCGTGCGAGCGACACGTGCGCGTCGAGCTGGGCGGCGTCGTCGTCGCCGACTCCCGCGCCGCGCTCCGCGTCCTGGAGACGAGCCACCCGCCGACGATCTACGTCCCGCCGGCCGACGTCGACGCGGCGTCCGTCCGGGCCGTCGCCGGGCGCTCATTCTGTGAATGGAAGGGCGTCGCCACCTACTTCGACGTCATCGCCGGCAGGCGCCGCGAGGTGCGCGCCGCCTGGGGCTATCCGGATCCCGCGGGGCCCTACGAGGCGCTGCGCGACCACGTCGCGTTCTATCCCGGGCGGATGGACGCCTGCTGGCTCGACGACGAACGCGTGCAGTCCCAGCCCGGCGATTTCTACGGCGGCTGGATCACCGCGGATCTGCGCGGCCCGTTCAAGGGGGAGCCGGGCACGCGGAGCTGGTGAGAGATCGCCCGCCCGGCGCTAGTGGACGCACTAGATGCTTCGCAAAACCGTGGTCTACTCTCTGTCGCGGGGACAATGCTGTGCATGTGGCGGGGATGAGCGAGCGGCGCAGTCCGAGCCTGGTGGGGCGCGGCCGCGAGCTTGCGCAGCTGGACGTGAGCCTCGACCGCGCCTTCGCCGGCCGCGGCGGGCTGATCCTGCTGACCGGCGAGCCGGGCATCGGCAAGACCGCGCTCGCGCGCGAGTTCGTCGAGCATGCCTCGGCACGCGGCGCCGCCTGGGCCTGGGGCAGCTGCTGGGACGGCGGGGGCGCGCCCGCGCACTGGCCCTGGGTGCAGGTCGGGCGGGCGCTCAGCCGGCGCGCCGACCTGTCCGCCCTGCGCGGCGCGCTCGGCGAGGGCGCGCCCTGGATCGCGGGGTTGCTGCCCGAGCTCGCCGGCACGCTCGGCCCAGCCGCCGAGCCCTCCGAGCTTGATTCCGACCAGGCCCGCTTTCGCCTCTTCGACGCGCTCGCGACGTTGCTCGCCCACGCTGCCGACCAGCGCCCGCTCGTCGTCGTGCTCGACGACCTGCACTGGGCCGACGCCTCGTCGCTGCTGGCGTTGGAATTCGTCGCGCGCGTGCTGCACGACATGCCGCTGCTGGCGATCGCCGCCTATCGCCATGCGGAGGCCCACGCGCGTCCCGACCTCGCGTCACCGCTCGGCGGGCTCGCGCGCGCCGCGACGCGCCTGCCGCTGGAAGGGCTGCATCGCGAGGAGGTCGGTCAGCTCGCCGAGGCGCGGGCCCGCGGCCTGGGCGCGGGCGACGGCGAGTCGATCTCCCCGCAGCTCGTCACGGCCGTGCACCAGGCGAGCGCCGGCAACCCGTTCTTCGTCGACGAGCTCGTCCAGCTGCTCGCGTCGCAGGGACAGCTGCATGACCGCCGCGCCGCGACGCGCCCGCTGCCGCTGCCCGACGGCGTGCGCGACGCGATCCGCCGCCGGCTGGATCCGCTGGAGCCGTTCGTCCTGCACGCGCTCGGCGCGGCGGCGGTGATCGGCGGCGAGTTCGGCCTGCACACGCTCGCACGCGTGCTCGACGAGCCGGCCGGCGCCGTCCTGGACTGGCTCGAGGTGCCGCTGCGCCACGGGATCGTCACCGCCGCAGGCGACGCCGGGCGCTACGCCTTCGCGCACGCGCTCGTACGCGACACGCTGCTGGAGGGCCTCGGGGCGACACGCCGCGCGCGGCTGCACCGCGTCGCTGCGGAGGCGCTCGAGGAGAGCTACCGCGACGACCTCGAGCAGCATCTCGCCGAGATCGCGCATCACTACCTGCAGGCCGCGACGGAGGGCGTCGCCGAGCGAGCGGTCGACTACGCCGCCCGGGCGGCGCAGCGCGCGGTCCTGCAGTTCGCCTACGAGGAGGCCGCCCGCCTCTACGAGCGCGCGATCGCCGTCGCAGCCTCGCTGCCCGCCGACGAGCGCCGTGCGTGGCGGCTCGCGCAGCGGCTGGGAGAGGCGCGGATGCGCGCGGGCGACGTCGACGGCGCGCGCCGCGCGCTGCGCGCTGCCGCCGAGCACGCGCGACGGCTCGACGACCCGGAGTGCCTTGCGCAGACCGCGCTCGCCGGGACGCTTGGCTCGTTCTCGCCCGGCCTCGTGGAGCCCGAGCTCGTCAGCACGCTGGAGGAGGCGCTGCGGCGCCTGGAGGCGCGCGCGACCGGCGAGGAGCCGCAGCCGCGCGCGGCGATCGACGCACTGCGGTGCCGGCTGCGGGTCCAGCTCGCGCTCGCGCTGTACTGGTCGCCGCAGCGCGCGCGCCGCGAACAGCTCGTCGACGAGGCGCTCGCCATCGCGCGCGTGCTGTACACCGGCCAGGCGGCGTGCGGCGCTCGCGCGGACCGGACGCTCGCCGACCGCACGCTCGCCTTCGCCCTCGCGCAGGGGTTCGTCGCGGTCTGGGGCCCGGAGACCGTGTCGCGCGGACTGCCGATCTCGATCGAGGCGCTCGAGCTGTGCGAGCGCACGAACGATGCCGAGCTCGGGATGCAGGTGCGCCTGTGGCGCATCAGCCTGCTGCTCGAGCTCGACGACCCGGTCCGCGCCGACGAGGAGATCGAGGCCTTCGGCTCGACAGCACGGCGCCTCGGGCAGCCGCGGATGCTCGTCTACGACCCGCTGCACCGTGCCATGGCGGCCTACATGCGCGGGGACTTTGCGGGCTCGGAGGCCTTCACCGCCGCCGCGCTGGCGCAGTCGCGTGACGTGGCCGGCTCGATCGCGCCGATCATCGCCGACGCGCAGACGTTCCTCGTGCGCCGCACCCAGGGCCGGCTGCTGGACCTCGAGCCGCTCGTGCGAAAGAACGCCGATCGGCTGCCGGCGATGCGGCGCTGGCGCTGCGGCCTGGCGCTCGTGCTCGCCGAGCTCGGCCGTGAGGCCGAGGCGCGCCGCGAGCTCGAGCACCTCGCCGCCGCGGGCTTCGAGGACGTGCCGCGCGACGCGCTGTGGCTCGTCACGATGTCGCTGCTCGCCGAGCTGTGCGCGCTGCTGCACGACCGTCCGCGCGCGCGGCGCCTGTACGAGCTGCTCGTCCCCTACGAGGGTCGCAACGTCGTGTCGATGGGCGCCGCCTACCTCGGGCCGGTCGCCCGGTACCTCGGGCTGCTCGCGATGACGATCGACGAGGACGAGCGCGCGCTCGGGCACCTCGAGACCGCGCGGGCCGCCGCCGCTCGGATCGGTTCGCGCCCGACGGTCGTGCTCACCGCGCTCGACGCCGCCGAGGTGCTCGCGCGGCGCGACGCGGCCGGCGACGCGGCGCGCGCTCGCGCGCTCGTCCAGCTCGCGACGCCCGACGCGGTGCAGATGCAGATGGACGGGGCGATCGCACGCGCCGACGAGTTGCTCGCTCGCCTGGAGGACGCAGCGGGCGCGGCGGGCGCGGCGCGGGGGGGCGGCCTGGGCTCACGGCGCGATCTTTCGCGCGTGCGGCCGGTGCGCGCGGCGCTGCGCCGCGAGCAGGATGTCTGGCTGCTCGACTACGACGGGCGCAGCGTCTGCCTGAAGAACGCCAAGGGCCTGCACCACCTCGCGACGCTCCTGGCGAGCCCGGGGGCGCCGATCGCCGCCCTCGAGCTTGCGGGCGGGACGGGCGGCGCAACCGGCGCCGACATGAACGCCTACCACGCGCGCGCGCAGGAACTGCGCGAGGAGCTCGACGAGGCGCAGGCGTTCAACGACCCCGAGCGCGTCGCGCGCGCACGCGAGCAGCTCGAGGCGCTGGCAGCCGAGATGGCCGCCGTCGACGTCGGCGCGAGCGCCGCCGGCGAGCGTGCCCGGATCAACGTCACGCGTGCGATCAAGGCCGCGCTGCTGCGGATCGCAGAGCACGAGCCGCAGCTTGCTCGCCTGCTGCGCGGCACGGTTCGCACTGGAACCGCCTGCGCGTACGAACCCGATCCAAGCGCCCCGCTGGAGTGGGAGATTCTCCGCTAGGTTCGGCGGCGGGGTGCGTTAACGAAAATGACGCTACTGTCGCGCCTGGGGACTGAGTCGCTCCTGCCGCAAGAAAAGGTGTCTGCTGTGCCCACGTTTGGGGAAGGCCCGCTCGTCGGACGAGTGCGCGAGCTGCGCGAACTGCATGACGCCTTCGACGACGCGCGTCGCGGCCACGGCGCGGTGCAACTCGTGCTCGGCGAGCCCGGCGTCGGCAAGACGCGACTTGCGGCGGCGCTGGCCGAACATGCGCAGAGCAACGGCGCACGCGTGATCTGGACGCGCGGCTGGGGCCGCGCGGCACCGCCCTACTGGCCGTGGGTGGAGGTCGTCCGCGGCCTGTCGCAGGAGCTCGACGGCGAGACCCTGCGGCGCGAGCTCGGCGCGGCCGCCGACGAGCTTCTGCGGCTCGCGCCCGAGCTGGCCGAGCGGCTGCCCGGCGCGCGGCGGCCGGCCGACCATGCGGACAACAGCGAGATCGAGCGCTTCGCGCTGTTCGACGCGCTCGTCGCCCTGCTGCGCGCGCGCAGCGCCAACGGCGCCGTCGTGATCCTGATGGACGACCTGCAGGCTGTCGACGAAGGCTCGCTCGTCGCGCTGGACTTCGTCTCGCGGATGCTGCGCGACATCGGCGTGCTCCTCGTCGTGACGATGCACGAGCGCGTCCCCGACCGCTCGCCCGACGCGCAGCTGGCGCTGCAGAACATCGTGCGCGCCGGCCGGCGCCTCGTGCTCGGCGGTTTGACCCGCGAGGACGTCGCGCGCCTGCTCGAGCTGACGAGCGGGATCACCGCGGCGCCGGAGCTGGCGGCTGCCGTGCACGCGGTCACCGAGGGCAACCCGTTCTTCGCGCGCGAGATCCTCGCGATGCTGCTCGCCGAGGGGCGGCTGCACGATCCGCCCGACGAGCTGCCGTTGCCCGACAGCGTGCGCGAGACGATCCGCCGGCGCCTGGAGCCGCTGGACCAGCACGCGTGCCAGACGCTCGAGTTGGCCGCGATCATCGGCCGCACGTTCAACCTCGCGACGCTCGAGCATGCGTCGCCGCTGGATCGCGATCAGGTGCTCGACGCGCTCGACGAGGCGGTGGCGCTCGGGCTCGTCGTGGCGGTGCCCGACACGCTCGGCCAGTACCGCTTCGGCCACGGCCTGATCCGCGAGACGTTGCTGTACGGGATGCCGGCCGCGGCGCGCATGAATGGTCATCGCGTCGTCGGCGAGGCGCTCGAGCAGGTCTACCGCGGCGCGATCGAGGCGCACCTGCCCGAGCTCGCCCACCACTTCCTCTCGGCCGCGCTGCGCGGGGACGTCGCCAAGGCCGTCGACTATGCCGAGCGCGCCGCCTACCGCGCACTCGACACGCTCGCCTACGAGCAGGCCGCCGAGCTCTTCACGCGCGCGCTGGAGGCGCTGGAGACGATGGACCCCGACGTGCCGCGCCGCGCCGGCCTGCTGCTCGGCCTCGGCACCGCGCAGTCGCGGGCAGGGCGCCCTGCGGCGCGCGCGAGCTTCGAGGCAGCGGTCCAGGCCGCCCGGCTGATCGAGGCCGACGCCATCTTCGCCCGGGCGGCACTGGGCTTCGCGCCGTTTGCGCTCACGCCCGGCTATGTCGACGAGGAGCACGTCGCGCTGCTCGTCGAGGCGCTCGACCGGGTCGGGCGCGCGGACGATCCGATGCGCGTGCGCCTGCTCGGCTCGCTGGCGGTGGCGCTGTACTGGTCAGACAACGCCGGGCCGCGCGCCGAGCTTGCCCTGGAGGCGCTTGAGATGGCGCGCCGCCTGGGCGACGACATGACGCTCGCGATCGCGCTGAGCTCGGCGCAGCTTGCGACAAACGGCCCCGACATGACCGAGCAAGGCCTGCAGTGGCTGCGCGAGCTGTTCGTGCTGAGCGAACGCGTGGGCGAGACCGTCATGTCGCTGGCAGCTCGCAGCCGCCATGTCGACGTCCTGATGGAGCTCGACGACCTGGCCGGCGCCGACATCGCGATCGAGACGCTCGAGCGCGTGGCGCACGACGCCCGCGACCGCCGCGCGGCGGCGTTCGTCCCGCTGCACCGTGCGCGCCGCGCCGCCCTCGACGGGCGCTACGAGGACGCTGAGGCGCTGCTGGCCGAGACCGCCGCGGTCGTCGGCGAGCTGTCGGCGTCGACGATTCCGATCACGGTCGCCTCGCAGCGCGTCGTGCTGACCTGGTTGCAGAAGGGGCCGCGCGAGATCGGCGAGCTCGTGCGTGCCTACGCGGCGGGCGCCCCGGCGATGCCGGTCTGGCGTGCGGGGCTGGCGGCCGCGCTTGCCGACGCCGGCCGCGCTGACGAGGCGAAGCTCGAGTTGGAGCGCCTCGCCGCGGACGACTTCGCAGCGCTGCCACGCGACAACCTCTGGCTCGCCGCGATGGCGGCGCTGGCCGAGGCGGTCTCCGCGCTTGACCTGCGCGAGCACGCGATGGCCGTTCACGCCAAGCTTGCGCCGTTCGCGGGGCGCAACGTCGTGTCGCCAACCGTCGCGTTCCTCGGTCCCGTCGAGATGTGGCTCGGCATCCTCGCGCGCGTCGGGCGTCGCGACGGCGAGGCGCTCGAGCAGCTCGCTGCGGCGCGCGTCCGCGCGACGCGCCACGGGGCGCTGCCGACGCTCGCGCGGATCGCCGTCGAGGAGGCCGCCGTACTGATCCGCGACGGCGGCGCGGCGGCGCGCGCGCGCGCCGAGGAGCTGCTCGACAGCGCCGGGAACTCGTGCGACCAGATGAACCTCATCCGCGTCGGCGAGCGCGTGCAGGCGCTGCGTGCGCAGCTGCGCGGCGCGCCGCCGGCCGCGGCCGGCGCCGTCGAAGGTGCGGCGGGCGGCCAGGCGACCCTGCGGCGGATCGGCGACGTGTGGACGGTCGAGTACCGCGCCCGCACGCTGCATCTCAAGGACAACCGCGGGGTGCGGCTGCTCGCGCTGCTGCTCGAGCGGCCCGGCATGGAGGTGCACAGCCTGGAGCTCGTCGCCGCCGTCGACGGGTCGGGGACGGGAGGGCCGTCGATCGAGAGCTCCGGCGGTCAGGAGACCGGCGGGCGCTTCGGCGTGCAGGGCGGCGCCGGTCCGGCGCTCGATGCCCGCGCCAAGGACGACTACCGCGACGCGATCGCGAAGCTCGAGGAACGGCTTTGCAGCGCCGAGGCACGGCGCGACGAGGCCGCTGCCGAACAGCTGCGAGAGGAGCTTGCATTCCTGCGCCGCGAGCTTGCGCGCGCGCTCGGGATCGGCGGCCGCGACCGCGAGTCCGGTTCGCATGCCGAGCGGGCGCGCATCAACGTCACGCGCGCGATCCGCACGATGGTGAAGCGAATCGCGACGTACGACTCGGAGCTGGGCGGCGAGCTCGATCGCGGGGTGTGCACGGGCGCGTTCTGCGTCTACCGGCCCGATCCCCGGCGCCCGCTGCGCTGGACCGTTCAGCGCTGATCGCCGCCGGCGCCGCGTCGTGTTCGTTCGTTCCGCGCGTCAGAACGGGGTGCCACGACGCCGGATGCACGACGTTCATGCGTTCGTCACGCCCAAAGGGCAGATGAGCGCCGCCACGGAACACACCTTCCTGTTCGCCGACGTCGTCGGCTACACGGCCTTCACCGAGCGTGTCGGAGACGAAGCCGCCGCCGATGTGGCGGTGGCGTTCCAGGCCGCGGCGCGCCATCTGGCCGAGCAGTGCGGTTGCGAGGTCATCAAGAGCCTCGGCGACGCCGTGATGATCCGCGGCGACGACGCGACGCGCGTCCTCGCACTGGCGCTGCGGCTGGGGCGCGAGCTCACCGACGAGGGCTGGTGCCCGCCGCTGCGGATGGGCGTGCACTCCGGGACGGCGGTGCAGCGCGGCGGCGACTGGTACGGGGCGACCGTCAACGTCGCCGCGCGCGTCGCCGACGCGGCGGGCGCCAACGAGATCCTGCTGAGCCAGGCGACGCGCGAGCGGATCGCGCGTGCCGGCGTGACGATCGCCGATCGCGGCGCACGCAGCTTCAAGAACGTGGCTGCGCCGCTCGCGCTGTTCGCGGCGGCGGCATGAACACCTGACTCGAAACGAAGAAAGGGCGCCACGGGGAAGAGGCGCCCTTTCTTCTGGTAGGACGAGGTTCCGTATTATCTGGAACCCCGGGTGATTCGGGTTGGCTTGTCCCTGCCTGTCGTCATCAGCTTGGCGTTAGGGGCAAGGGAACGGTGTTCGTTTGCCGTGAACAACAGACTGCCAACGCGCCAAGTGGCGCGTTCGGCGGCGGTGCCGCGGGCGCGCTGGTGAGGCCTCCGCTGGCCGAGCGGGTCGCGGTGGCCGTCAGCCGCAGCGCCTGCGTCGCGCATCGTCCCAGGCGCATGAGGGGCCGTCGCCTGTGGCGGATGCGCGCGCGGTTGGGGGTGGGATGCGCCGGCGCTGTGGTTGCCGGTGTCGAGCCTGCGAGGGCGAGCCGCCGGGGCCGGCGGTGGTGCTGGCAGCGGCGAACTGCGTCTCTGAAGAAGGGGCGTAAACCGCAGTGGGGCCCGTGTCTGTCTGGTTGCGCGCGGTACTGCGAGGAGATTGTTCGCTCCGCGCGGTCGCCCGTCCGCCCGCCGACCGCGGTCGTGGCGGATCGGCTGCGTATGGCGCGGCAATCACGCCATCATGCACCGCGCGCGGCGGCGCGAGTCGCGGTCGTGGCGGATCTGCTGCGGATGGAGCGGCATTCGCGCCATCACGCACGGGTTGCGGCGGCGCGCTCGCAGACACCTCCCTGGCCGGCCTCCGAGGCCGCCGCCCGCGCGGCCGCCGCCCGCGCGCCCGCCTCCACCACGCAAACGGCCGGTCGCCACGGGGTTGGCGACCGGCCGCTGTCGTGCGTGCTGCGGTGGCTGGGGGTCAGCTGCTGATCTTCTCGGCGGCCGACTTCTCCTCGCGGTCCTCGGAGCCGCTGTCGCCGGCCCGCGGCGCCTTGCGGTCGACGATCTCGCAAGAGCCCCTGGGGTTCTGCGGCGTCGCGTCGGTGATGACGTCGACGTTGTCGAGCACCGCTCGGTCGACGCCTGCGCCGCAGGTGACCTTGTCGGCCTCGCCGTCACGGGTACGGAACTTGTCGTCGCCGTTGCCGCCGTCGAGCGTGTCGGCGACGGTGTCGATCGCCGGGCCGGGCGTCACGTCGGTGCGGGCGAGCGCCCAGAGGACGTCGTCGCCCTCGCCGCCGCTGGAGACGTCGACGCCCCGGTTGGCGAAGATCGTGTCGTCGCCGGCGCCGCCGTCCTGGAGGTCGTCGCCGCTGCCGCCGGACATGCGGTCGCGGCCGTTCTCGCCGGCGATCTGGTCGTTGCCCGAGCCGCCGGACATGCGATCGGCGGAGTCGCCGCCGCGCATCGTGTCGTTGCCGCTCGCGCCGAACATGCGGTCAAAGGACGTGAAGTCGCCCGTGTCGTTGTTGTCGCCGATCATCGCGTCGTCGCCGGGACCGCCGTTGAGCCAGTCGTTGCCGGCCACGCCGCGGATCGCATCGTTGCCCGTGCCGCCGAAGACGCGGTCGTTGCCGGGGCCGCCGCTGAGCGCGTCGGGTCCACCGAAGCCGCGGATGCGGTCGTTGCCGCCGTTGCCGTTGATCGTGTCGGCGAAGTTCGTGCCGCGCAGGCGCTCGCTCCTGGGGCCACCGTCGATCGTCGCGGCGAGCGCCGTGGCGGGAACGATCAGGCCGACGGCTGCGACGGCCGCAAGAAACTGGGTCTTGTTGAAGTTCATGGGTGGTGCGTCCTCCCGTTGGGTGTGCTGCTCTGCACTGTGCGCGCCCAGCGGTTGTTGTAGTAGCTGCTCTCACCGAGTCCTCACCGCTGGTGAGAAGTCGATGAGAGCGGCGGGTAGGCTCGGCTCTGGCGCGCGGGCTGCGTCATCGTGCAGACCATGAGTTCTCGTCTTGTGATCGTCGCCGTCCTTGTCGCCGTGATCGTCGGCGGCTCGACCGCGCTCGCGGTGGCCGCGATCAACGGCACGCGGGGCCCGGATCGGATCGTCGGCACCGCAGGAGCCGATCGGATCAACGGGCGCGGCGGCAACGACGACCTGCGCGGCGGCGCCAGCGGCGACAGGCTCAACGGCGGCCCGGGCAACGACCTGCTGGCCGGCGATGCAGGCAACGATGTGCTCGTCGGCGGCCCCGGCGTCGACTCGCTGCTCGGCGGCGCCGGCAGCGACCGGATCGACGCCCGCGGCGGCTCGGAGGACATCGTCCTCGGCGGCGACGGGCGCGACACGATTCGCGCGGCCGACGGGATGCGCGACCAGATCGCCTGCGGCAACAGCCGCGATCGCGTCTACGCCGATCCGGCCGACCGGGTCGCGCGCGACTGCGAGGTCGTAGCGCGTGGATGACGGTTGAGAGCGACCCTACCCGCCCGGTCGTGCTGCTCGTCGATGACGACGCCGCGATCCGCCGGGCGGTGGGCGCGGGCCTCGAGCTCGAGGGCTTTCGCGTCGTGCGCGCGTCCGGCGGGCGCGCGGCGCTGGCGGCGATCGAGTCCGTCTCGCCGGCCGTGATCCTGCTCGACCTCGCGATGCCCGACCTCGACGGCCTCGAGGTCCTGCGCCGGCTGCGTGCCGACGGCGACGACGTCCCCGTCTGCGTGCTCTCCGCGCGCGACGACGTCGACGACCGCGTGCGCGGTCTGCAGGCCGGCGCCGACGACTACGTCGTCAAGCCGTTCGCGCTGGAGGAGGTGACCGCGCGCCTGCAGGCCCTGCTGCGCCGCCGCCCGCCGACGCCGCAGGCGGTGCTGACCGTCGGCGACATCACGCTCGACCCGCGCTCGCACATCGCGCAGCGCGGCGAGCGCGACCTCGGCCTCACGCGGCGCGAGTTCGACCTGCTGCACCTGTTCATGCGCCACCCCGGCGAGGTGCTCGACCGCGCGCGCCTGCACGAGGAGGTCTGGGGCTACACGTTCGACCCCGGCACGAACATCGCCGACGTCTTCGTCGGCTACCTGCGGCGCAAGCTCGAAGCACACGGCGAGCCGCGCGTGCTGCAGACCGTGCGCGGCATCGGCTTCATCCTGCAAGTCTGATCATCTGCACTCATGCGCAGTCTCCGCGGTCGCCTCACACTCGGCATCACGCTCATGCTCGCCGTCGTCCTGGCGGGTGCGGGCGTCGTCGTGTCGCGCTACGTCGACCGCTCCGAGCGCGCGGCGCTCGACGACCGCCTCAAGCGCACGGCGGAGCTGTCGCGCGAGACGGCGCTGGCGGCCGTACAGCGCGAGCTGCCGACGACGGACCGGCGGCTGGACAACGTGCTGTCGGCGACGGGAACGTCGCTGCGGCTGCTGCTCGAGCAGAAGCAGCTGTTCGCCGCGGGGCAGAAGCCGCCGGCCGGGCGACCGCCGCCGCGCGCGGGGCTGCACACCTTCGAGGCCGGCGGCGAGCGCTACCGCTCCTACGCGATCAGCCTCGATGCGCTCGGCGGCCTCACGCGCCTGGAGGTGACCACGCGGCTGGGCGCGGTCGAGCGCAAGCTGTCGGAGCTCAACCGGCGCCTGCTCGCGTTCGGTGCCGGCGCGCTGCTCGTGGCGGCACTCGGCGTCTGGTTTGCGACCGACCTGCTGCTGCGCCCGCTGCGGCGCCTGCGCGCCGCGACGGCGGGCATCGCCGGAACCGAGGATCTCGACCGGCGCGTGCCCGGCGACGACGGCCCGGCAGAGCTGCGCTCGCTGGCGGCGAGCTTCAACGAGATGCTCGCCCGCCTCGGGCGCTCGGCCGCAGATCGCGAACGGGCGCTCGCGGCGACGCGGCGCTTCACCGCCGACGCCGGCCACGAGCTGCGCACGCCGCTGACGAGCGTGCAGGCGAACCTGTCTGCGATCAGCCGCCATCCGGAGATGTCGGCGCAGCAGCGCGCCGAGATGGTCTCCGACGCGCTGGCGGAGAACCGCCGGCTCGTCGAGCTGCTCGAAGGGCTGCAGGCGCTGGCGCGGGGCGACTCGGCGGCGGTCGAGCACGGCGACGTCGAGCTGGCCGATCTCGTCGGCGTCGCGCTGGCCGCGGCGAGCTCGCGCCACCCGGAGGTGACGTGGTCCTGCGAGCTGCCCGAGCAGCCGGTCGTGGTGCGCGGCTGGGAGCCCGGGCTGCGGATGCTCGTCGACAACCTGATCGAGAACGCGGCGCGCCACGGCGGCGGCGCGGTCGCGGTGACGCTCAACGGCAACGGCCGGCCGGCGCTGTTCGTCGACGACGACGGCGCCGGTGTCGCGGAGGGCGAGCGCGAGCGGATCTTCGAGCCGTTCGTGCGCGCCAACGGCACCTCGACGCCGGGATCGGGCCTCGGCCTGGCGCTCGTCACCCAGCAGGTACGCGCGCACGGCGCGACGCTCTCCGTCGGGGAGTCGCCGCTCGGCGGCGCGCGCTTCGGCGTGCGCTTCGGATGAGCGACGCGCCCCGGCTTCTGGTGCGATCGGCTGTCGCGGGTGCCGCGGCGCTGGCCGTCGCGCCGTTCGGTCTTGCCGGCTGCGGTGCGGATGACCCGACCCGCGATCGCGCCGCCGAGCTGGCGCCCGTGCGCTTGCACATCACGGCGCCGGCCGACGCCGCGACCGTGCGCGGCGGCAACGTCGACGTGCGTGGCCGCGTGCGGCCGGCCGTCGCCGAGGTGACCGTGCTCGGGCGTCCGGCGCTCGTCACACAGGGGCGCTTCAGCGCGGTCGTTCCGCTCGAGCCGGGCGTCAACGTCCTCGACGTGATCGCGACCGCGCCACGCCGCAGGCCGGCGCTGACGGCGCTGCGCGTGACGCGCGACGTGCTCGTGACCGTGCCGCAGCTGTCGGGGGTGCAGGAGGACGAGCTCGAGCGGGTGCTCGAGCCGCTCGGCCTGCGCGCCGACGTGCAGCGCGGCGGCGGGATCCTCGACGCGCTGCGGCCGGGTGAGGCCGCTGTGTGCGAGCAGGAGCCGCGGGCGGGAGCGCGCGTGCGGCGCGGCCGCACCGTGCTGGTCGTCGTCGCGAAGCGCTGCTGAGCCTCGCGCGGCTCGCCGTCGAGGTCAGCCGTCGGGCGTGACGGTGATGAGCGCGATCTGCGTACGGCCGCGCTCGCGGATCACGCCGAGCACGATCCTGCCGGTGATCGAAGCGGCGCCGGCGCGCCGGACGCGGTAGCGGCCGCTCGCCCGGCCGGCGCGGCCGCCGCGCACGTCGAGATCCTCGAGCCCGTAGCTCTGCGTCGCGTTTGTGCGGAACTGGCTCTCGTACTCCGTCGCAACGGCGTCGCGCCCGCGGACGCTGCCGGCGGGCAGCACCCGCCGCACGTCGGCGCTCAGCAGGCGGCGCAGCCCGCGGCCGTCCTCGCTCTCGTAGGCCTGCGCGAACGCGTCGACGGCGGCACGGACCTCGCCCGCGGCGAGCGGGTTGGACTGGGCCGTGGCGACGCCGCGCTCGCTGTCGGCGTCGAGCATCAGCGTCGCGACGGTGGCGATGCCGGCCAGCGGGAGTGCGAGCGCGGCGGCCAGGCCGCGGCGCCTGAACCGGCGGCGGCGCGTGCGGCGATCCGCCGCTGCGGCGGGTGGGGTGGCGACCGCTGCGGGTGTCGCAGCGGCTGCGCGCGCGGGCGCGGGTGACCGGTCCGCCGGCGGCGCTGCCGGCGTGAGCGCGCGGCTGCGCGGAAGCTCGACGACCGCGGTCGGCGCCGTCGGCTCGGATCGACCGTCACCGTTCGGCGCCGCCGGGCCGATCGCGACCGTGCGCTCGGACTCGGTGACCGGCTCGCCGCGCGCCGCCGCCAGTGCGGCGCGACCGAGGTCGCCGGCCGAGGG
>CADCVQ010000056.1 GCA_902806175.1 uncultured Solirubrobacteraceae bacterium | reverse complement strand
GATGCGCTCGACCTCCCGCGTCGCCAGCGCTTGGGCCTTCACGGCGTCAATCGGCACCTCTCAAGTCTCGCAGGCCACCGTCGCTCCGAGGCGCACGAGCGATAGCCCGCGGCCGGGGCAACAGCGCTGCTTCTCGCGCGATCCGCAAGCGTCAAATGGCCGCGCGCAGTGCGCGGACGACGCCCTCGAGCGCTCGTGGCCCAGGCTCAAGGACGGAGGGCGGAGAAGCGCAGCTATCGAGTCGCCCTCTTCAGTGCACGCTCGATCCACTCGTGCGGTGGTAGCCCGGATCGTCCCGTCGCAGACTGATACAGACGACACTTCATGCCGTAGTCGGTGCGGCTCTCTGCACCGGGTTCGATGTCGCGGCCATCGACTCGTACGCTCGGGGAACCAAGGAACCGGACCTCTTCGGCTTCCTTGAGAGTCTCGACGCGGCACTGCACGATCTCCGCGTCGTGCGCGCTGGCCAACGCCAGCAGCGTAGGCATCAGCCGAGCATGGCTCGGGCAGCCATCGAAATAGAGAACCTCGAACCTCATGCCAAGCGGTGCGGATCAGCCAGCGCCGCCCGCATCGCTCTACCCGGACTGTGGTCGGTCCGGATCGTGTCGGCGCTTCCAGTCGGCCAACGCCTCTCCGGTCTGCTGACGCTTCCACTCGGCCAGCGCGCGGTTCTTGTGATGCAGCCCGAAGCAGCGCGCTGGAAACCACCACTTGACCATCCGCCCGATCGAGGTGCGCTGACACCAACAGTCCGAATCGCAAGCGCACTCGCGGTTGCGCGGGTTATGGATGCGCTGGGCGAAAGTCCGAGACATCTCGCCGGATCGTACGCCGCCGCCCGTTGCAGATCCACAGAAGCCGTTTCCACTTCAAGGCATGGGTGCGGGAGCACGGCCGAGGGCGATAGCGCTGCTCTTCGCGCACACCAGAACAGGGCACGGTCCGGACCAAGCGGCGCGCCCGCTCGTCACGGCTGCCCCGCCAGGCAAAGCTCAACATAGGCGAGGCCGCGCGCGACGGTGCGCTCTCGGACGCGCGCGAACCCGAGTGACTGAGCGTCGGCGCACACCGCTACGTTCGCGGGATGCCGGCGCGCTCAGCATCCGTAGCGGTTGTCGGTGCGGGCATCGTGGGCCGTTCGACGGCGTTCGCGCTTCGGCACCCGACGCGTGTTCGGGTTCCACAGCCCCGACGCCCTGATCGACATCGTTCTCGTCGAGCCTCCGACGGACGGCGGCGAACGCGTCCGGCGCAGCGTTCAACCTGAACGCGTGGCAGACGCCTATGAGCCCCTCACCGAGGCCCTCGTGCGAGCAGCGCAGCGCGGGGACTGGAGCCTCGATCGGCTGCTGCGGTTCGCCGACATCGGGTTCGCGCCCGCGATCAGCCTCCTGGTCGGCGGCAGATGGATCGAGGGGATCTTGTCGACCGAGGAGGACTGGGCAGACCGACTCGACGCCGACGTCGATGCGGGCATCGGCTGGGCCTCTGCACGCACGGCCGCTGAGTTTGGATCGATCAGCGATCCGGCGGCGGTCCCGCAGGACGCGCCGATGGTCGGCGACATCGAGCAGTTTCGGCAGACGTTTCGCCAGAACAACTTCCGGCAGTTCGTCGACGACCGGCGGGCCGTCGAGGTCGCGTTGGCGCAGAGAGTCGAGGCGCTGGGTGACGACGAGGAGCTCACCGCCGAAGAGCAGCGGCAGATCGACGCGCTGTCGGACCCGCTGGCGATCATCACGCTGCGAGACGTGATCATCGAGGGTTCCATCCCCGCCAACAACCGTGCGCGGCCAATGCTGCGCGTCATGCGCGCACACGTGGCGGCGTGGCATCTCGGCCGCTCGGCCGCGATCCCAGCCGCGCCGGGCGCGGCCTGAGTCCAGCGTCCCGGTCGAGCGGAGCTGTCCCTACTCGGTTTGAGCAACCGGCTGAGAGAAGCTCGACCCGAGATCATCAGGACCGCCGGCCCGCCAGGGAACGCGAGGGCCGACCCGAGCCATCGCAGCCCCCGGTAGGTGAGGCGGTAGACGGGACGAGCAGCCGGGCAACCGGATGAGGTTCCCCTGCCGGTCTGGTCAACGCACGGACCTCGAGCCACAGCGCAGGTGTTCGCGCAGAGCGAAAGCAAGCGGGCGATCATCGGTGTCGGTCGACGCGCGCCCTCTCAGGCCGAGGCGAAGCGGCGCAGGCCCCAGTACGCCGCGCCGCCGAAGGCGATCGTCAGCGCGGCGAGGTGCGCGAGCGCCACGAGCATGCTCGCGTCGGCGGCGTTGATCGCGTTGTTGATCGCGTCGAGCGCCGGCTTGAACGGAAACAGCGCCGAGATCACCTGGATGACGTCGTAGAGCACCGGCGAGACGCCGCCGCTGGGCACGAGCGCGAGAAAGGCCAGCGGCAAAGCCAGCATGAGCGCCAGCAACGACGCCGCGCGCACCTCGCGCGCCAGCGATCCAATCGCCACGCCGAGTGTCGCGAACGCGATCCCGCTCGCCGCGATCGCAAGGATCCACAACGCGACACGGCCGTAGTCCAAGGGCACGAACGCGCTGATCCCGAGCAGCATCACGAGCGTGACGACGAACGCGCAGGCGGCCGCCAGCACGACCTTGCCGGCCAGCAGCCAGCCGCCCGGCACGAGCCCGCGGGCCAGTCGCGAGAACGTGTTCTCCTCGCGCTCGAGCGCCAGCAGGCCCGACGCCAGCAGGACGCAGACGAACATCAGCGACACGGTCACGGCCAGCGCGACGGCAAACGTGTCAAGCGGCGTGCGGCGCCCGCTCACCACGGTCTCGTCGACCTCCACCGGCCGCTCAACGGTGTTGAGGACGTCGTTGAAGCGGCCGATGTTCGCGACGCCGATGTCGGCGAAGTTCTGCAGCGGCTCGAGCCTGCGCGCGATCTGCGGCGACGCGTCCTGCAGCGTGTCGTCGAGCAGCTTCTTGGACTCGACCAGCCCGAGCAGCTTGAACGTCTGGCCGAGCGCGTTGATCTCGCCGCCGGTCGTGATCACCTTGATGTAGCCCGACGCGACCTTGTTGATCTGCCGGGCAAGCGCGGCGTCGGCGAGCGCGAGCTTGGACTGGACGGTCGACTCGACGAAGGACTGCTGAAGCGCCTCGCCGTTGTAGACGACCTCGACGGTGGCGGAGTTGAAGCCGCCGTTTGAGAGCTTCATCACGAAGTCCGACGGGATGATGAGCGCCGCGAGCGCCTCGCCGGTACGCACCTTCTCGAGCGCCTGCTCGCGGTTCTCGACGTCGATGCGGTCGACGGCGTCGAAGAGCTTGTCGGTGTAGACCTTGACGTCGATCTTCTCGTCGCCGAAGTTGATCGTGTTCTGCGTCGCCGGGATCTGGTTGAGAAAGGCCAGGCTCGGCTTCTCCGGGCCGCTGGACAGGGAGAAGCCGATCAGCAGCGCGATCGCGACCGGGTAGACGACGAGCAGCCCGACGAGCAGCTTGGAGCGCCGCAGGATCTGCAGGTCCTTGAGCAGCATCCAGCGCATCAGTGGCCCCGGTCTCGCAGGAAGCCCACGAACGCCTGCTCGAGGTCGTGTTCGTCGTCGGCCTGGGCGATCCGCTTCAGCTCGGCCGGCGCGTCGTCGAAGAGCAGCTCCCCGTCGGCCAGCACGAGCACGCGGTCGGCGTGGCGCTCGGCCTCGGCGATGTCGTGCGTGGCGAAGATGACCGCGGTGCCGCGCTGGGTCAACGCCGTGATGAAGCCCCACAGGCGCTCGCGCTGGCGCGGATCCAGCGCGCCCGACGGCTCGTCGAGCAGCAGCACCGGCGGGTCGGCGAGCAGCCCGACGGCGATGTTCACGCGCTGGCGGTTGCCGCCCGACAGGCGCCCGAGCTCCTCGTCGGCGCGCTCGCCGAGGCCCGTCTGATCAAGCATTCGCTCGACGGTCGCCTCGGGATCGGAGACCTTCTCGAGCTTGGCGAACAGGCGCAGGTTCTGGGCGACGGTGAGCTTGCCGTAGATCGCCGTCTGCTGCGGCACCCAGCCGATCCGCGCCGTCGTGCCGTCCGGCTGGGCGACGCTGCCCTCGTCGGATTGCTGGATTCCCGCGAGGATCGACAGCAGCGTCGTCTTGCCGGCGCCGTTGGGCCCGATGATCGCCACGAGCTCGCCGCGCGCGATCTCGAAGCTCACGTCGCGCACGGCCCGGCGCTCGCCGAAGGACTTGCTGATGCCCTGCACCGTCAGCGCGGGCGCCGCCGTGGCGGCGTCCACGCTCACTTGACGGACTCTGCCAGCGCGTCGAAGGTCGTCTGCAGATCGTCGAAGGTTCCGGCGATCCTGGGCGGGTCGATCTTCTGCGGCGTGCCGACCTCCGTGACGTTCAGCTCCCCCTTGACCGTCAGGCTCGAGAACTTGAGCGTCCTGCGGTCCTTCGACGACGGCTTGAGCGTCATGTCGAACGCAGCCTTGCGCAGGACCTTGTCCTCGGCGCCCGTCCAGACGTCGCCGGTCGCGCTCGTCACCGACCGCACGAGCGCTTGTCGCGCGGGCCGGTCGACCTCGCGCGGCAGGCCGACGATCTCCGTGATGCGCAGCGACGTCAGGACCTTTGCGAGCCGCGCGACGTCGAGGAAGAAGCGGCGCGTGTTGATCTCGGCGGTGCCGTGGATCGTGTCCTCGCCCGCGACCTTCTCGTTGCCGACGATGCGCGGGTTCTTCGCCCAGCGCTGCGGAGTGACCCCGAAGACGGCCATCACCGAGGCCAGTCCGTTGTCGGTCTTCGCCAGCGGCCTGCGAATCGTCTCGCCGATCGACCCCGGGACCGTGTAGCCGCTCGAGCCCAGGCCGATGATGACCTTGTCGTCGACGAGGACGAGCTCTCCGCCGAGCGCGCCGCCGCGCAGCTGCAGCCCGACCGAGAGGTTGGCCTCGGCCGGCGAATCGCCCGACTGGTTGAACGGCCCGCTCAGCGTCACCTGGACCGGATCGCGGTAGCGCGGCGCGCCCTTGACCCTGATGTCGACCGTGCCGCTGAGCTTGCCCGAGGTGGCCTTCGGGTTGGGCCCGAACGTCTGGCGCAGCAGCTTTCTGACCTCGGCGGAATTCGCGGCGTTGGACTTCTCGCCCGACGAGCCGCCGTCGGACTTCGAGTCGCCGCCGCAGCCGACGAGTGCGCTGATCAGCAGCAGTGGCACGGCGGCGAACATGACCTTAGGGCGCAACGTGTCTCCTTTGTCTCCCGGTCCCCTGAGCGCGAGTCTACGACGCTCGCGCGCCAGATGAGACGGCAGGCAGGCGCGCAGTTGCCCGCTGCGGGCTCTTACGCTGGTCTTATGCAGAGCGGCCCGCAACTTACGCAGTGTTGACATCCTCGTCCTACCGTTGAGGCCATGACCGAAGACGAGTCTCCCCGGCGCCGGGGACCCGATCGCCTCTGGACCGATCCGCGCGAGGAGGAGGAACACACCCGGTGGCTTGCGCCGAAGACGCCCGTGATGCCGGTTGCGCCGCTGCGCCAGCCCGAGCCACCGCCGCCGCCCGAACGCCCGACGTGGCAGTTCGTGGTGATCGGCCTGCTGATCGCCTTCGTCCTGTTCGGCGGCGGAATCCTCGGCGCGAGCCTCCTGCGCGGCGACGAGGCGGACTCCGGCGCGACGGCTGCGCTGCCGGCCGCGCCCGGTGCGGTGGCGCCCGACGTGCGCTCGCGCGCCCTGCGCCAGGTCTACGCGGCGGCCAACAAGAGCGTCGTCCTGGTTCGCGTCAGCGATGGTGGCGCGCGCGGCAGCGGTACCGGCTTCGTGATCGACCGGGACGGGACGATCGTCACCAACGCCCACGTCGTGTCGGACGCCGAACAGGTCAAGGTGCGCTTCAAGGACGACGGCCCAGGCGTCGACGCGCGGGTGCTCGGCCGCGACGAGTCGTCTGACCTCGCCGTCCTGCGGGTCGACGCGTCGAACACGCAGAACCTCGAGCCGCTGCGGTTGGCGGACTCCGACGCGGTCAAGGCAGGTGACCTCGCGATCGCGATCGGCTATCCGCTGAACCTGGGCCGCACCCTGACGACAGGGATCGTGTCCGGTGTCGGGCGCGCGATCCAGGCCCCGAACGGGTTCTCGATCGACGAGGTCATCCAGACCGACGCGGCGCTGAACCCCGGCAACTCCGGCGGACCGCTGCTGGACGCGGCAGGCCGTGTGATCGGCGTCAACTCGCAGATCGCGACCACCGCGGGGGGAGGCGGCAACACCGGGATCGGCTTCGCGGTCCCGTCCAACACGGTGCGCCAGGTCGTACCGCGCCTGCGCAGCGGCGGCACGATCATCCGACCCTATCTCGGCACGTCCTTCGTCGAGCTCACCGGCGCCGTGGTCGCCGGCTCGGTCGTTGCCGGGGGTCCCGCCGACCAGGCCGGACTGCGCGCGGGCGACATCGTCACGGAGGCCGATGGCACGCCGGTGCAGGCGCCGGGCGACGTCAGCACGGCGATCGCCGATCGCCGTCCCGGCGACGAGATCGACATCGAGGTGCAGCGGACCGGATCTGAGCGGACGCTGCGCGTGACGCTCGGAACGCGGCCCGCGCAGGCGCCGGGCTCGCCCTCCTCTGGTCCGTAAGCAGCGATGAGCTTCGCCGATCCGTTCTTCCTGCTCGCGCTGCTGCTCGTGCCGCTGGGCGTCTTCGCCTACCTGCAGCACGAGCGCCGCCGGCGCAACGCCGCGGCGGCGTTCGCCGCCCCCGCGGTACAGGCCTCGGTCGTGCCGAGCGTGCCGGGCTGGCGGCGCCACATACCGCTCGCCGTCTACGCGCTCGCGCTCGCGGTCCTGATCCTGGCCCTGGCCAAGCCGCAGCGCACCGTCGCGGTGCCGGTCGAGCGCGCGTCGATCATGCTCACGATCGACTTCTCGGGCTCGATGCAGTCGACCGACGTGCCGCCGACCCGGCTCGTCGCCGCCCGCGCCGCGGCGGACCGCTTCCTCGACGATGTTCCGGCGGCCGTCCGGATCGGCCTCGTCGCGTTCAACCAGTCAGCGCGGCTGATCGAGAGCCCGACGACCGACCGCTCGGCGATCCGCAACGCGGTCGTCAGCCTGCAGCCGAGCGGGGGCACGGCGACGGGCGAGGCGCTCGCCGTCTCGCTCGGGGCGCTCGAGACGCAGAAGGAAGCCGACGGCGTCCGCCCGCCGTCGGCGATCATCCTGCTGTCGGACGGCACATCCGTGCGCGGACGCCCGCCGCAGGAGATCGCACAGCGCGCCAAGGACCTGAAGATCCCGATCTACACCGTCACGCTCGGCACCCCCACCGGCACGATCCAGGTCAGGCGATCCAACGGCGCCGTCGAGACGCGGCCCGTGCCGCCCGACCCCGTCGAGAGCCGCGCGGTGGCCGAGATATCCGGTGGACGCGCGTACACGGCGGACACGGCACAGAACCTCAGCGACGTCTACAAGACGCTCGGCTCGCGGATCGGCTACCGCGACGAGAAGCGCGAGATCACCGCCGCGTTCAGCGGCGGCGCGCTCGCGCTGCTCGCGGGCGGGGCGGGGCTGTCGCTGCTGTGGTTTCGCAGGCTTGTCTGAATGAGAACCGACCCGAGGATCCCAACATGAGCTTCTCCAACTACTCAACGCCGACACCGCCGGGGGACGACCCTGCCGCCCGGCCGCCGCGCCAGGTCCTCGAGGAGGTCCTGTACGAGGTCAAGCGCGTCATCGTCGGCCAGGACGGGATGCTCGAGCGCCTGATCGTCGCGCTGCTCGCCGGAGGCCACGTGCTGCTCGAGGGCGTTCCCGGCCTCGCCAAGACGCTGACGGTGCGCACGCTGGCCGACGTCATGGGCGGCACCTTCCGGCGCATCCAGTTCACGCCCGACCTCGTCCCCGCCGACCTCGTCGGCACGCGCATCTATCGCCCCGACAGCGGGCGCTTCGACACCGAGCTCGGCCCGGTCTTCGGCAACTTCCTGCTCGCGGACGAGATCAACCGCGCCCCCGCGAAGGTGCAATCGGCGCTGCTGGAGGTCATGCAGGAGCAGCAGGTCACGATCGGCACCGACAGCTACGCCGTTCCGCATCCGTTCCTCGTGCTCGCGACGCAGAACCCGATCGAGTCCGAGGGCACCTACCCGCTGCCGGAGGCGCAGATCGACCGCTTCCTGTTCAAGGTGCTCGTCGACTACCCGACGCTCGGCGAGGAGGCCTCGGTCGTCGGGCGCTCGCTGCGCCCGCCCGAGAACGTCGCCACGCGCCTGTCGATGCCCGACCTCGAGCGCTTCCAGCGCGCCGCTCGCGAGATCTTCGTCGACCGCGAGGTCGTCCAGTACGCCGTCCAGCTCGTCGACGCGACGCGCCACCCCGACCGCTACGGCCTCAACGACCTGTCCGAGCTCATCCAGTACGGCTCCAGCCCGCGCGGCGCGATCGGGATGGTGCAGGCCGGCCAGGCGCTCGCGCTGCTGCGCGGCCGTCGCCACGTGCTCGTCGACGACATCCGCCACCTCGCGCGCGACGTGCTGCGCCACCGCCTCGTGCTGTCCTACGACGCGCTGTCGGACGACGTCAGCGCCGACGACATCCTCGACCGCGTACTCGGCGTGCTCGACGCGGGGCTGCAGCCCGATGGCGCGATCGACTACGCGGCGGAGCACGACGCCGCGTAGATGCCCGCACCGGTTGCCAGCCTGCGCGTGCCGCCCGCGCGTCAGGGCCCGGGTCCGATCCCGGCCGCGCTCGTCGACGTGCTCGCATTGTCGATCGCGCGCCGCGGCGCGGGCGCGCTGCCGGGCGACCGGCTCGCGCCGGGCGTCGGCAGCGGCACCGAGCTCGCGCAGTTGCGGCCCTACGCCCTGGGCGACGACGTGCGCCAGCTCGACCCGGCCGCGAGCGCGCGGACCGGGGTGCCGCACGTGCGCCTGCAGGTGCCCGAGCGGATCCTCACGACGTGGCTCGTGCTCGACCTGTCGGCGTCGATGGCGTTCGGAACGGGCGAGCGGCTGAAGTCCGATGTCGCCGAGGGGGTCGCCCACGTGGTCGGCCGCGCGGCGACGCGCCACGGCGGCCGGCTTGCGGTGATGACCGCCGGCGGGCCCGAGAAGATGCTGCCGCCGCGCGGCGGCCCGCACGCGAGGATCGGGCTGCGGCGGCTGCTGGCGGAAGGCGTCGCGGTCGACGGCGCCGCCGACCGCGGCCTGCGGCCGGTGCTGCACAAGACCGGCCGGCTCGCACGCCAGCCGGGCCTCGTCGTCGTCGTCTCGGATTTCCGCGGCAGCCTGGAGTGGCGCAAGCCGCTGCGCGCGCTCGGCGCGCGCCACCGCGTGCTCGCCGTCGAGATCCGCGACCCGCGCGAGGAGCGGCTGGAGCCCGCCGGCCGCCTGGCGCTCGTCGATCCCGAGAGCGGTCGCCTGATCGAGGTCGACACGTCGCGGCGCGGGCTGCGCGAGCGCTTCGCCGCCGCCGCCGCCGAGGAGCGCGCGAACGTCGCGGCCGAGCTGCGCGCGGCCGCCGCGCACCACGTCGTGCTGTCGACGAGCGGTGACTGGCTGCGGGCGCTCGGGAGGGCGCTGCGATGAGCTTCGTCTCGCCGCTCGGGCTGCTGGTCCTGCTCGCCGTCCCGCTGGCGCTGCTCGCGCATGTCCTCGCCGGCCGGCGCCGCAGACGCTATCCGGTGCGGTTTCCCGCGCTCGCGACGCTCGCGGCGGTCGCCGCGCCCGAGCCGCGCTGGAATCGCCACCTGCCGTTCGCGCTGCTCGCGCTCGCGCTCGCCGCGCTCGCGTTCTCGCTGGCGCGCCCGGAGAAGACCGTGCAGGTCGCGGTCGAGCGGGCGTCGGTCGTGCTCGTGACGGACGTCTCGCGCTCGATGTCGGCGACCGACGTCAGCCCGAGCCGGCTGGAGGCGGCGCGCAGCGCCGCCAAGAGCTTCCTGGACGAGGTTCCCGACGAGCTGCGCGTGGGGCTTGTCGCGTACTCCGATTCCGCGCAGACGCTGCAGACGCCGACGACCGACCGCGACGCCGTCTCGCGCGCGCTCGACACGCTGCAGCCGATCTCCGGCACCGCGACCGGCGCCGGGCTCGGCACCGCGCTGACGGACCTGAAGATCCGCCGTGGTTCGTCGGCACGTCGCCCTCCGGCGGCGCTCGTGCTCTTGTCCGACGGCAAGGCGACCGACGGCTCGGCCGCCGATCGGGTCGCCGAGGAGGCACGGCGCCTGCGCGTGCCGATCTACACCGTCGCGCTCGGCACGCCCGAAGGCACGATCGAGCTGCAGGGACGGACGCGCGCCGCGCCGCCCGATCCCGAGGCGCTGAAGCGGCTGGCGGCAACCTCGGGCGGCGAGGCGTTCGAGGCCGAGGACTCCGACGAGCTCGACGCCGTCTACGACCGCCTCGGCTCCCAGATCGGCACGAAGCCCGAGAAGCGCGAGATCACGACGTACTTCGCGGGTGCGGCGCTGCTGCTGCTCGGCGCGGCGCTCGTCAGCTCGCTGCGCCTGGGCGGCCGGCTGCCCTAGTAGGCCCAGGCCTCAGCCGAGGGGCCGGCCGAGGAACAGGTCGCGCCCCTCGCTGCCCTTCGAGCGCGGCGAGAAGCCGTGGCGCTCGTAGAGCGCGAGCGCGCCGGCGTTGCGCTCGTTGCAGTCAAGCTCGATCCGCTTGGCGCGGCGCGCCTGCGCGTGCTCCAGAGCGAGCGCGACGAGCGCGTCGGCGACGCCGGCGCGGCGCGCCCGCTCGGCGACGAACAGGTCTTCCAGCCAGGCGTCGGGGGCGGCCTTCCAGACGCTGAAGCGAAAGCGCAGCTGCAGCACGCCCGCGGGTGGCGAGTCGTCGTCGGGCGCCGCCAGCAGAAACTCCGTCTCGCGATCCTCGAGCAGCCGCTCGACCGAGGCGAGAAACGCGTTGTCCGACGGCCGGTCTGAGCCCATGTGATTGCGAAAGGCGACCAGCAGGGCGGCGATCGCCTCGGCCTCGTGCGGTTGCGCGAGCCAGGCGCGGGCTGTCCGGGAGGTGGCCATGCTGGCGCGAAGAGTAGACGGCCGATGCACGACCGGCACGTGAGGGCCGGCGGCGGCCGGCGTCAGACCTGATCTGCGCCACAGGCAACCGCGCGCGAGAGCAGCAGCTCGCGCGCAGGGTCGTTGTCGCACAGGTCGGCCGCATGCACGAACTCCTCGCGCGCCTCGGCCGTGCGCCCCAGGCGGACGAGGAGGTCGCCGCGCACGCTGGGCAGCAGGTGATAGCCGCGCAACGCCGGCTCGTCGGCGAGCGCGTCGACGAGCTCGAGCCCCGCCTGCGGACCGAAGGCCATCGTCACCGCGACAGCGCGGTTGAGCTCCACCACGGGGGAGCCGGTGAGCGCCGCCAGGCCGTCGTAGAGCGCGACGATGCGCGGCCAGTCGGTCGCCTCGACGCTGCGGGCCCGCGCGTGGCACGCGGCGATCGCGGCCTGCAGCGTGTACGGGCCCAGCACGCCGCTGAGCTGCTCGGCGCGCTGCAGCCCGGCCAGGCCGCGCTGCACGAGCAGGTGGTCCCAGCGGCCGCGGTCCTGATCGGCCAGCAGCGCAGGCTCGCCGTGGCGCCCTACGCGCGCTCGCAGCCGTGAGGCCTGCAGCTCCATGAGGGCCAACAGGCCGTGGACCTCGGGCTCGCGCGCCATCAGCGCGGCGAGGATGCGCCCCAGGCGCAGCGCGTCCTCGCACAGCGCCGAGCGGATCCAATGCTCGCCCGCCGTGGCGGCGTAGCCCTCGTTGAAGACCAGGTAGATCACCTCGAGCACCGCAGACAGACGGTCGGCCAGCTCGTCGCGGCCGGGAACCTCGAACGGGACGTGGGCCTCTGCGAGCGTGCGCTTGGCGCGGACGATGCGCTGCGCGATCGTGCCCTCCGAGACGAGGAACGCGCGCGCGATCTCCGGCGTCGACAGGCCGCCGAGCAGCCGCAGCGTCAGCGCGACGCGCGCCTCCCGCGACAACACCGGGTGGCACGTCATGAAGACCAGGCGCAGGAGGTCGTCCTGCACGTCGTCGACCTGCGCGGCAAGATCGGGCTGGTCGAGCTGCTGGAGGATCGCCGTCTCGCGCCCGATCAGCTCCTGCTTGCGTTCGAGCGTCACGCGGCGGCGCAGCGCGTCGATCCCGCGCCGCTTGGCGGTGAGCATGAGCCAGGCGCCCGGGTTGTCCGGGATGCCGGCCGCCGGCCACTGCTCCAGCGCAGCGACGAGCGCGTCCTGGGCCAAATCCTCGGCCACCGACACGTCGCGGACGATGCGAGTCAGCCCGGCGATCAGCCGGGCCGACTCGATCCGCCAGACGGCGTCGATCGCACGATGGGTGGCCGACTGCGTCACTACTTCTGCTTGGCGGTCTGCTCGCGCATCCGCTCCTCGGCCTCGCGCAGCTCGGGAGTGAGCTCGTCGCCGAAGTCCTCGGTCTCGAAGACCTGGCGCAGCTCGAGCTCGACGCCGCCGTCGAACGGCGCGCGCTTGAGCCACTCGATCGCCTCGTCGCGCGACGCGCACTGCCAGACCCAGTAGCCCGCGATGAGCTCCTTGGTCTCCGTGAACGGACCATCGATGACGGTGCGCTTGGCGCCGTCGAAGCGGACCCGTGCGCCCTTGGAGCTCGGGTGCAGGCCTTCGCCCGCCAGCATGACGCCCGCGCTGACGAGCTCCTCGTTGTACTTCGTCATCGCCTCCAGCAGCTCCGTGCCGGGCATCTCGCCCGCCTCGGATTCGGGGCTTGCCGGGACCAGAACCATGAAACGCATCGTCGCCTCCTCGTGCTCGTTGGGATGCTTTGTACCGACACGTCGGACGAGCCCCGCGCAGATCGACACGCTTCCGAAGATTTTTTCTTGCGAGCTGGCCCGCTCGCGGGTGACCTCGCGGGTGACGCCGCGTGCAGCGGCTATGAGCGTCGATTCGTAGACGCCCGCTCGGGACCGGTGCCTGCCGAGGTCGCGCGGCGCGCGACCTCTTCGCGGACGATCGGCGCAACCTTCGTTCCGAAGAGCTCGATCGAGTGCATGACGTCTGCGTGCGGTAATGGCCCGACGCTGAACTGCAGCAGCGTGCGGTCGTGCCCGAAGATCTCGTGCTGCCAGAGGATCTTCTCGGCGACCTCTTCGGGGCTGCCGACGACGTTGGCGCCCCGCAGGTGCAGTGACGCGTCGTACTGCTGCCGTGTCAGGGGCGGCCAGCCGCGCTCGCGGCCGATGCGGTTCATCGTCTGCGCAAACGACGCAAACCATTCGTCGGCCGCGCGCCGGCGTTCGTCGGCGACGTAGGCGGGGCGGTGGTGCTCGCCGACCCCGAAGACGTCGAGCCCCAGCTGGTCGGCCAGCTCGATCTCCTCGAGCAGGTTGCGCGTGCGCTGCTGCACCGTGATGTGCTCGCCCGGCCGCGGGTCGCGGCCCGTCGCGCCGAACGTGTAGATCCCGAGCTCCACGACCCGCGCCCGCGCCTGCGCTACGCGTCGGCGATGACGGCCAGCACGTCGCCGTTGCGTACGAGGTCGCCCTCGGAGATCGGCAGCTCGGCGATGACGCCGGCCTTGTGCGCCGTGATCTCGTTCTCCATCTTCATCGCCTCGATGATCGTCACGACCTCGCCCGCGACGACCTGCTGGCCGGCCTTGACGGGGATCTTCCAGACGCTGCCCTGCATCGGCGAGGCGAGCGTGTCGCTGCCGTGGCCGTTGTCACGCGCCGCGCTGTCGCGCGCGGCACGACTCGGCCGCTTGGGCGCCGGCGCTGCCGCGCTGCCGTTGGCCGCGGCGGCCGCGCCCGCCCCGCCGGGCGGTCCGATCACGCGCACGTCGAACCTGCGCCCGGAGACCTCGACGGTGTAGGTCTGCTCGACGGTGTCCGTCTCGGCCGGCGCGCCCTGCGCGGCGGGAGCCTGCTCGGTGGCGAGCGCCTCGAGCCAGGCCTTGTCCTCGAGCAGGTCGCGGCAGGTCTCGCCGCGCGCCCACTGCTCGGTCGCGAGCAGGGCGCGGTGAAACGGGATCAGCGTCTCGAGGCCCTCGATCTCGTACTCGGCGAGCGCGCGCAGCATGCGGCGCGTCGCCTGCTCGCGGTCGGCGTCCCAGACGATCAGCTTGGCGACCATCGGGTCGTACGTCGGCGAGATCTCGCTGCCCGCGCGCACGCCCGAGTCGACGCGCACGCCGGGACCGCTGGGCTCGACGTAGCGGCCGATCCGGCCGGGCGCGGGGGCGAACGTCTTCGACGCGTCCTCGGCGTTGATGCGGCACTCGATCGCGTGGCCGCGCAGCACGACGTCCGCTTGCGCGACCGACAGCGGCTCGCCGCTCGCCACGCGGATGCCTTCCTTGACGATGTCGATGCCGGTCGTCATCTCCGTCACGCAGTGCTCGACCTGCACGCGCGTGTTCATCTCCAGGAAGAAGTACTCGCGTGTACCTTCCTCGGATACCGACAGCAGCCCCTCGACGGTCCCGGCGCCGCGGTAGTCGACGGCGCGCGCCGCCTCGACGGCGATCGTGCCGATCCGCTCGCGCAGCGCCTCGTCGACGACCCACGCCGGCGCCGGCGACTCCTCGATGAGCTTCTGATGGCGGCGCTGGATCGAGCAGTCGCGCTCGCCCAGGTGGATCGTGTTGCCGTGGCCGTCGGCGAGCACCTGGACCTCGACGTGGCGCGGGTCGGGCAGGTAGCGCTCGAGGTAGACGGTCGCGTCGGAGAAGAACTTCTCGCCCTCGCGTGCAGCCCCTTCGAAGGCGTCCTGCAGCTCAGCGGGCTTCAGCGCCACGCGAAAGCCCTTGCCGCCGCCGCCGCCCGCCGCCTTCACGGCGACCGGGTAGCCGATCTCGTCGGCGGCGATCCGCTCGGCGTCGCGCAACGACTGCACGGCCTCGACCGTGCCCGGCACGATCGGCACGCCGGCGTCGCGCATGAGCTCGCGGGCGCGCGTCTTGGAGCCCATCGCGTCGATCGCGTCGGCCGGCGGCCCGATGAAGACCACGCCGGCCTGCTCGCAGGCGCGCGCGAACGCCGCGTTCTCGGCGAGAAAGCCGTAGCCGGGATGCACGGCCTCGGCGCCGGACCGGCGCACGATGTCGAGGATCCGCTCGACGTTCAGGTAGCTCTCGCCCGGGGCCGCGCCGCCGAGCAGGTAGGACTCGCCGCCGCGCGCCGCGTGCGGCGCGTCGCGGTCAAGCTCGGAGTAGACGGCGACCGAGGCGATGCCGAGCTCGTCGAGGGCACGGATGATGCGGACCGCGATCTCGCCGCGGTTGGCGATGAGGACCTTCGAGAACATGCGTGGGCAGCATCCTAAGGGGCGATCTCCACCGAGATCGCCCCTACGTGCTCGCAAGCGGGGCATCGGAGGATGCGCGGGCGGCGGCCGCGCCCAGGCCCAGCTGCGCGACAGGCACCGGGCGCCCGACGTGAAAGCCTTGAGCATGGTCGACGCCCTGCGAGCGCACGAAGGCCTCGAGCTGGGGGTCGCTGACGAACTCCGCCACCGTCTCCTTGCCCAGCCCGCGCGCGATCCGCACGACCGCCTCGATGACGAGCTGGTCGGTCCTGTTGCCCAGGCAGCCCGAGATGAACTCGCCGTCGATCTTCAGGTAGTCGAAGGGCAGGTGCTTGAGGTAGTAGAACGAACCGAAGCCGGCACCGAAGTCATCGAGCGCAAAGCGGCAGCCCAGCTGGATGAGCCGCGCGGCGAAGCGCCGCGCGAGCGGGATGTTCGCCACGGCCGCGGTCTCCGTGATCTCGAAGATCAGGCGGCGCGGGTCGACCTGCGCGCGCGCGACCTCGGACTCGATGAGGTGCAGCAGCCCCGTGTCGTTCAGCGACGCGCCGGAGAGGTTGATCTCGAGCGCGATCGTCCCGTCGGGGTCGCGCGCGAGCAGGTCGATCGCCTGCCCGACGACCCAGCGGTCGATCTCCGGTGCCAGGCCGAAGCGCTCGGCGAGCGGCAGGAACGCTGCCGGGCCGATCAGCTCGTCGTTGTCGCCGAGCATCCGCAGCAGCAGCTCGTGCTGGCCGATCTCGCCCGTGCGCAGGTCGCGGATCGGCTGCGCGTGCAGGACGAAGCGGCCCTCGTCGAGCGCGCTGCGCAGGCGGTCCAGCCAGCTCACGCGGTCGCGGATGCGCTCGGGCCGCTGGCCGTCGCGCGAGACGACGGCGTAGCGGTCGCGGCCGGCCTCCTTGGCCTCGTACATGGCCAGGTCGGCCTCGATGAGCAGCTCCTCGCCGCTGAGGTCCGAGCGCCCGAAGGGCGCGATCCCGACGCTCGTCGTCACCCGTCGCCGGCGGTCCCCGGAGACGACGGTCGCCTCCTCGCGGACGGCGCAGACGAGTGTCCCGGCGACGTGCTCTGCCTCCTTGGGATCGGCGTTGGGCAGCAGCACGGCGAACTCGTCGCCGCCGAGGCGGGCGATCGTGTCGCTGTCGCGCAGGCGGTCCTTCAGCAGCGCGGCGACCGACAGGATCAGCTCGTCGCCGGCGTGGTGGCCGAGCGCGTCGTTGACGTACTTGAAGTGGTCGAGGTCGAGCACGAGCAGCGCGCCGCGCGGGCCGTAGCGCGCGACCTCATTGACATGGCGATCCAGCTCCTGCTCGAAGCGGCGGCGGTTCAGCAGGCCGGTCAGCGGGTCGTGATCGGCGAGGTGGCGCAGCTCGCGCTCGAAGCGGCGGCGCTCGGTGATGTCCTGGATCTGGTCGAGGAAGTGCAGCGGCGCCCCGTCGGCGTCGCGCACGAGCGTGACGGTGCGGGCGACCCACACCGCCGTGCCGTCGGGGCGCAGGTAGCGCTTCTCGTCGACCTGCGACGCGACGGCGCCGGCGATCAGCGCGCGCATCACCTCGAAGTCCGCGGCCAGATCGTCGGGGTGCGTGATCGCCGAGAACGCCTTGCCGGTGAGCTCGTGCGGGGCAGAGCCGGTGATCGCGCACAGTGCCTGGTTGACGTCCAGGAAGCGGCCGTCGAGGCCGACCACCGCCATGCCGATCGGCGCATCCTCGAACGCGCGCCGGAAGCGCTCCTGCGCCTCGCCGATCTCGCGCTCGCGCTCGACGCGCTCGCGGATGTCCTGGACGATGAGCATCGCGCCGACGATCTGCCCGCCGCCGCCGGCGCCGCCACGCAGCGGGCTCGTGCGCAGCCACAGGGCATGGCCATGCTCGGCGGAGACGATGTCGTAGCTGCGTTCGTGGCCGGCGAGCGCGGCGGCGCAGGCGTCCACGACCGCCTGCGCACCGTCGCCGGGCAGAATTGCGCTGACGTGGGCGCCGATCAGCTGCGCCGGCGCGATCGCGCCGGCGCGCAGCTCCTGGCCGGCCGCGAACTCGAGGCGCAGGTCGTCGTCGACGAGGAAGACGGCGGTGCCCGGCAGGCCCTCGACGAGGGCCCGGTAGCGACCCTCGCTGGTGGCGAGCGCACGCTCGGCGAGCAGCTGCTGCGTGACGTCGCGGCCCGACGCGTAGACCATGCGCTCCTCGTCGACGGTGCGCAGGCTCCAGTCGATCCAGTGTCGCGAGCCGTCCTTGGCGCGCCAGCGGTTCGTGACGCGTCCGCCCGGTGCGCCGGGCACGCGTGCTGCGCGCGTGGCGGCGGACATCGCGGGATGGTCCTCGGGCGGGGTGAAGTCGAAGATCGAAGCGCCCAGCAGCTCCTCGGGTGTCCAGCCCAGGCGCTTCTCCCACTCGCCGTTGACGCGGTGCAGGCGTCCTTCGAAGTCGACGGTGCACAGCATGTCGCCCGACAGGTCGAAGAAGCGCGTGCTCTCCTCCTGCAGGCGGCGCTGGACGGTGATGTCGCGCGCGATCCCGAGCGATCCGATCGGTTGACCGGCGACGTCGCGAAACGGGCTCTTCGTGACCGACAGGACGTAGCGCTCGGCGCCGAAGTGCCCCGCGATCTCGTAGGACATCGGCGTCTGGCTGTCGAGCACCTCGTTGTCGTGCCCGGCGACCTCGTCGGCGACCTCGGGCAGCAGCTCGTTGTTCGCGCGCCCGACGATCTCGTGTGCGGAGCGGCCGATCAGCTGCGCGGTCGCGCTGTTGAGCAGCAGGTAGCGCCCGTCGAAATCCTTGACGTAGATCGCGTCGGTGGTGGCCTCGAGCAGCTGCTCGAGCAGACGCCGGGTGCTGGCGGCACGCTCCGTCGAGCGGCCGATCACGGGCGCGATGAAGAGCAGGACGACCGAGCGCCCGGCGATCGTGGCCAACGGCTCGCCCGACCAGCCCAGCAGCGCCAGCGCGCTGAACCCGGCGATCGCGGCGCCCGCGCACTTGATCCCCGCCTCGGTGCCGAATTCCGATGCGACGAGGGTGACGGCCATGATGCAAGCCAGGCCGATCGTCACCGAGGGCACCGACGCCAGGACCCGCGCGACGCACGCCCCGGCGATGAGCGCCGCGGAGAGCGCGAGGATCGAGGCGCGGCCGGCGCCGTAGCTGCCGGCCAGCCGGGTCAGCCCGGCAGGAGCCAGCCGCTCATCGACGGCGGCTCCGCCGCGCTCCTCGGGTACATCCATCTCCGCTCTGATCGGCCGCGACGCCGCGAGCTTGAGCCGTGCCGGCGGGCGTCATCGCATTGGCGCGCGCCGGCGCGGGCGGTTGGTGGCCGCCCGCGCCGTGCCGGTCAGGTGGCGTACGGCTGTTCGCGGACCTGCTGCGCGTTCTCCTGCGCGGTCTGCTTGAGCTGCTCGCCGTGCTCCTGCGCTGCCTGCTGCGCGGTCTCCTTGACCTCGTCCTTGGCCTGCTGGGCGTGATCCTGCACGGTCGAGGCGACCTCCTGGGCCACTTGCTTGCCGTGCTCGAGCGCCTCCTGGCCGGTCTGCATGGCCTGCTCTCGGACCTGGCCCGCCAGCGGGCCGATCTTCTCCTGCTCGACGCGCGTGCTCGGGATGAGCATGCCGGCGAGGAAGCCGACGGCGATCGATCCGATCGCCAGGCCGAGCGGGTTCTCCTGCGCGATACTCGCGCCGCGCTTGGCGGCGGCCTTGACGTCGCCGGCGCCGGGAGTTGCCTCGTTGACCGACGACGCGGTGCCGCCGATGCGGTCCTTCATGTCGGTCGCGGTCCCACCGATGCGGTCCTTCACGTCGGTGAACGTGCCGGTCACCTTCTCCTTGGTGCGGGCCGGCACGTCGGCCTTGTAGCCGATCGCATCGACGGTGTCGCCCATCCGGTCGCGGGTCTGCTCTATCTCGCGGCGGATCGCGTCTGGGTCTTGGCCCATTCGACGTCCTCCTTCACTGTTTCGACGGTTTGCTCGGGGGCAGCGGGCGCCGCCTCCTGGATCTTGTCCTTGCCCTGGATCGCGAGGATCCCGGCGATGGCCCCGTAGACCAGCGCGACGATCAGCGCCGCCAGCCATACGTGGTCAAGTGCGGTCGCCAGCAGCGCGATGAGGCAGGCGGTGATGGCACCGAACGTGCCCAGGGCGAAGAGCGCCCCGGCGCCGATGAAGCCGGCGCCGACGCCGGCATGCTTGCCCTTCTGCGCCATCTCGGCCTTGGCGAGGTCGAGCTCCTGCTTGACGAGCGTCGACGTCTCCTGCGAGAGCTGCTTGAGCAGCTCACCGATCGGACGATCGCGAAGGTCGTCGTGGGCGGGGGGCATCTACTGGCTCCCCATGCCCGTCATGCGCCCGTCGTCGAGCGCCGGGTCCAGCGCCGGGTCGACGGCGACGCCGTGGGCGGTCTGCGCGGTCACCTGCCCGGTCGGCGCCATCGTCGACGGCGGCGTGCCGGGAGCCAGCTGCTGTGCTGACTGGTAGCGCCCGGAGCTCGACGCCTTCAAGAAGCGCGACGCCGCCATTCCGAGCGCGATTCCGCCGGCGACCACGGCCCACGGCCGCTGGCGCGCGAAGTCCTCGACGTCGTTGAGGATCCGGTCGGCGTCTGACTCCTGCAGGTAGGAGCCCACCCGTTCGGTGTGCTTGGCCGCCTGCTCGGCGAGCTGCGCGGGCTTGTCCTTGCCCTGCTCGCGCAGCTGGTCGGCGACCGTGCGGATGTCGCCGGCCTGGCTCGCGATCTGCTCGCCGGCCTGGGTCGAGCGCTGATCGACCTGGCCGCGAACGCGATCTTTCGCCTGGCCGGCCACCTGCTGGGCCTGCTCCTGCGCCTGGCGCCCCGCCTCCTGGACCTTCTGCTGTACCGGCTGCTGCTCCTCAGCGCCGCCGTTGGGCGTGCTGGTCTGCTGACCTATCGCCACAGCGTGCTCCTTTCGTAACGAAGTCTGTCTCGGGCCGCCTGCTCACCAGGCGGCAAGGCCGTGCGGTTGCCCGCAACGAGCACTGTGCGAACTCCCACTTCGATGAGTCGGCGCGCCGGCGACGCTCAGGTTGCCGCTGCCGAACCGCCCCGGATACCCGCTGAGCGCGGATCTGTCCTGCGTGTGCCGATAGACGCTATTGCGGAGCGACGACCTAGCCGCGAGCGCGGCGCTGCCACGCGGCGTCGTCCGGCGCGTGCCCGGTGGCCTCGAGCAGCGCAGCGCGCGCCCAGGCCGAGCGAGGCGTCGGCGCGCGCGGCGGCGCGAGCGCCGGCGCCGTGTCGCGCATGAACCGCTCGAGCGCGGCCACGACGGCGGCGGCCTCCTCCGCGGAGGCGGCCGGGGCGACGATCTGCAGTTGCGGGCGGCGGTTGACCACGACCGAGAGTTCTAGTGGATCATCCCCGCGCCGACCGTGTCGTTCGTCGACTCGTCGATGAGGATGAACGAGCCCGTGGAGCGGTTGTCGGCGTAGGCGTCGAAGGCCATCGGCTTGGAGGCCCGCAGGCGCACGCGGCCGATGTCGTTGAGGCCGAGCTCGGCGGCGCTCGGGTCCGGCGTCAACGTGTGGACGTCGACGTGGTCGACGACCTCGTCGACGATCACCCGCGCCGCGTGCGTCGCGTGCTTGATCGCGTAGCGCGCGCCGGCGTGCAGCGGCGCGTCGGCCATCCAGCAGACGGTCGCCTCGAGCTCGCGCGCGAGCTGTGGCGCGTCGCCGGGGTGGCAGATGAGGTCGCCGCGCGAGATGTCGATCGCGTCCGCGAGCAGCAGCGTGACGGACATTCCGGCGCCGGCCTCCTCGAGCGGCCCGTCGAAGGTGTCGATCCTCGCGATCCGCGTGATCTTCTGGGATGGGAGCACGAGCACCTCGTCACCGGCGCGCAATACTCCCGCTGCGATCTGGCCGGCGTAGCCGCGGTAGTCGGAGTCGTGGTCGCGGATGACCCACTGGACGGGAAAGCGCGCCCGCTCGAGGTTGCGGTCGTCGGCGACCGTGACCGCCTCGAGGTGGGCAAGCAGCGGCGTGCCGCCGTACCAGGGCATGTTCTCTGAAGCGTCGACGACGTTGTCGCCGTGCTTGGCGCTGATCGGCAGGTAGGCGATGTCCTTGACCGCCAGGCGCCGCGCGAAGTCCGCGAAGTCGCGCACGATCGTGTCGAAGGTCTCCTCGTCGTAGTCGACGAGGTCCATCTTGTTGACCGCGACGACGAGGTGCGGGATGCCGAGCAGCGCGGAGATGTAGGCGTGGCGCTTTGACTGCTCGAGCAGGCCCTTGCGCGCGTCGACGAGGATCACCGCCAGGTCGGCGGTCGACGCGCCGGTGACCATGTTGCGCGTGTACTGCACGTGGCCCGGCGTGTCGGCGATGATGAACGTGCGCCGCGCCGTCGCGAAGTAGCGGTAGGCGACATCGATCGTGATCCCCTGCTCGCGCTCGGCGCGCAGGCCGTCGACGAGCAGCGACAGGTCGACGACGCCGCTGCCGCCGCGGCGCCTGGAGGCCTCCTGCACGTGCTCGAGCTGGTCGGTCAGCACCTGCTTTGCGTCGAACAGCAGCCGCCCGATCAGCGTCGACTTGCCGTCGTCGACCGAGCCGGCCGTCGCGAGGCGCAACAGATCTGCCTGGGCGAGGGCCACTAGTGACGGACCACTAGAAGTATCCCGCGACCTTGCGGTCTTCCATCGCGGCCTCGGTCGCGCGGTCGTCGGCGCGCGTCTCGCCGCGCTCGGTCACGCGTGTCGCCGCGATCTCCGCGACAACCGTGCCGAGATCGCCCGCGGTCGAACGGACCGCGCCGGTGCAGCTCATGTCGCCGACCGTGCGGTAGCGCACCGACTCGGTGAACGGCTGCTCGCCGTCGATCAGCTGCACGTGCTCTGACATCGCGTAGAGCATCCCGTCGCGCTCGAAGACCTCGCGCTCGTGCGAGAAGTAGATGTTCGGCACCTCGAGCTGCTCGACCGCGAGGTACTCCCACACGTCGAGCTCGGTCCAGTTGGAGATCGGAAAGACGCGGACGCTCTCGCCGCGCCGGATCGCGCCGTTGTAGATGTTCCACAGCTCCGGGCGCTGGTTCTTCGGATCCCAGCCGCCGAAGTCGTCGCGGAAGGAGAAGATCCGCTCCTTGGCCCGCGCGCGCTCCTCGTCGCGGCGCGCGCCGCCGAACGCCGCGTCGAAGCCGTGCTCCTCGAGGGCGTCGAGCAGCGTCGTCGTCTGCAGGCGGTTGCGCGAGGCGCGCGGCCCGGTCTCCTCGGTGACCCGCCCCTTGTCGATCGACTCCTGCACCGAGGCGACGATCAGCCGCTCGCCGAGCTCGGCCACCCGGCGATCGCGAAACTCGATCACCTCCGGGAAGTTGTGGCCCGTGTCGACGTGCATGAGCGGGAAGGGGAAGCGCCCGGGCCGGAAGGCCTTCTCGGCGAGGCGCAGCAACACGATCGAGTCCTTGCCGCCGCTGAACAGCAACACCGGCCGCGACAGCTCGGCCGCCACCTCACGCATCACGTGGATCGCCTCGGACTCGAGCGCCTGCAGATGGGTCATGTGCGTCGTCATGCGGGAGCCGCCTCGACCTGGGGGGGTGGTGGCGCGATCCGCGTACGCAGCAGCACGTAGGCGCCCAGGCCGACGAGCAGCGGGACACCGACCAGCACCGCCGGCGGCATGCCGACGCCGGCCTTCGTCAGGATGCCGAGCGCGGATGCGAGCAGGACGCAGCCAAGTGCCGGCCGCAGCGCGTTCGCCGGGACGTGGCCGATCAGCTGCGTGCCGATCACGACGCCAGGCAGCGAGCCGATCAGGATCGTCCCCATCAGCAGGAAGTCGACGTTGCCGCTGACCCAGTGCGCCCCGCCCGCGACCCACAGCAGGATCGCGGCATGAAAGACGTCCGTGCCGACGACGCGGTGCGGCGTGAGCTGAAAGACGAGGATCAGCGCCAGGCCGATCAAGGCGCCGCTGCCGACCGACGTCACGCCGAGGATGACTCCGAGGACGGCGCCGATCAGCGCGGCCGTGACCTTCGTGCGTCTCGTCTGATCGACCGCGTGGCGCTCGCGCGCGACGAGCTTGGGCATGAACAGCGCGCGCCCGAGGATCGTCACGGCGACGATCACCAGGGCGACCGCGATCGAGACGAGCAGCGTCGGCTCGAAGCTCTTGCCGTAGGTGGCGTGCAGCCGGTCCAGCAGCCACACGCCGACCAACGCGCCCGGGACGCTGCCGACGGCAAGCCACATCGAGACGCCGAGGTCGACGGTGCCCTTGCGCCAGTGGCGCCAGCCGCCGAGCGTCTTGGTCACCGCGCCGTAGGCGAGGTCGGTGCCGATCGCGACGACCGGCGGTATCCCGGCGAAGAGCACGAGCAGCGGCGTCATGAGCGAGCCCCCGCCGATGCCGGTCAGGCCGATCAGGATGCCGACGCCGAGGCCGAAGAGGATGACGAGCGGGTCCATGGCCTCAGGTGACGTGCAGCCCGCACTCGGTCTTGGCCGTGCCCGCCCAGCGGCCGTCGCGCCCGCTGCCACGCAGCGTGCACGGAGCGCAGCCGATCGACTCATAGCCCGCATCGTGCAGCGGGTGGTAGGGCAGGTCGCGCTCGTGGATGCGCGCCCACAGCTCGCGCTGGGTCCACGGCGCGAGCGGGTTGTACTTCGCGATCGCGCTCGCTCCGCGCTTGGTATCCACTTCGACGAGCTGCGTGTCGGCACGCGACGGCCCCTGCTCGCGGCGCAGGCCGGTGACCCAGGCGTCGGCGCCGGCCAGCGCGCGGTTCAGCGCAGCGACCTTCTGCGTGCCGCAGCAGTACTCGGGGCCGGTCCACGGCGGCGAGCCGAATGCCTCCTCGACGGCGATCTTCACGCCGAAGCGCGCTTCGAAGGCGCGCCACGTGGCGAGCGTCTGCTCGAACAGCACGCCGGTGTCGATCGTCACGACGCGGACATGCGGCGCGATCGCCAGCAGCTCGTCGAGGATCACCGACTCCTCCTTCTGAAAGGAGCACAGGAAGACGAGCCGCTCGTGTGCGGCCGCCCGGTGCAGGGTCTGCGTCAGAGACCCCGCGGGGGTGATCAGACCGCGCACTCGCCTTCGCCCCGCACGACCTGGAAGGGCACGTCCTTCGTCCAGTCGATGAACGTCGTCATCGTCTCGAGGCTGAACTCGATCGGCATCGCGAGATCGCGGACCTTGTCCTCGAAGGCCTTCGTGCCGACGCGCGCCGCGAAGGCGTTGAAGACCTCGCCCGCCTGCCGCTCGGCCTCATACCAGCGCAGCCAGCGCTCGACGGCCTCGGGCACGCGCTTGGCCGCCAGGCGTACCTTCAGGCGCTGGCCGTAGATGATCTCGCCGCCGTCGAAGTTGCCCGCGACGTGCACCACGTAGGCCGGCACCGTGCGGGCGCCGACCTTGATCGAGGCGCCGTAGAAGCCGATGTTCGCGATGTGGTGCTGGCTGCAGCCGTTCGGGCAGCCGCTCATCTTGATGTGGACGGCGCGCGTCAGCGGGTCGGTGATCTGCATCTGCTCGAGGCGCCGCTGGACGGCCGCGTTGAGCCCCATCGAGGAGGTGATGCCGAGCTTGCACGAGTCGGTCCCCGGGCACGACACGACATCGGTGACCTTGTCCGGGCCGACGTCGGCGAGGCCGAGCGCCGCGAGCTGCTCCCAGACCTCGTAGAGCGTCTCGTCGCGCACCCAGCGCAGCACGAAGTTCTGGTGCACCGTCATGCGCATGTAGCCACCGCAGTAGCGGCGCATGATGTTCGCGATGGCGCGGAACTGCTCCGGCGTCAGGTCCCCGCGCGTGACCTTGACGTGGACGGTGCTGAACCCGTCCTGTTTCTGCGTCTGCACGTTGTCGGCGAGGAATCGCTCGAACGCCACGGCGTCGCCGACCAAACGGCGGCCGTCGCCTGCATGCGCCGACCCGTCGGCGCCGTTCGGTGCCGGGCTCGCGTAGGCCTCGGGCGCCGCCGGCGCGGAGGCCTGCTCGTCGTCCTCCCACGTGATCGCGTCGATCGAGAAGTCGCGCTCGGCGACCCAGTCGCCCTGCAACTCCTCCTCGACCATCGCGCGGAACGCGTCGATGCCGACCTTGTCCACGAGCACCTTGATGCGCGCGCGGGCGCGGTTGACGCGCAGGAACTCCTGGCGGTCGAAGATCCGAAAGCACGCCTCGGCGATCTTCAGGTACTCGCCGTCGTCGAGGCCGACGAACTCATACAGGGTGGGGGCGACGCGCGGCATGATCGACGTGCCGCCGCCGACGCGCATCTCGACGCCGCGGACGCCGCCGCGCTCGCGTGCGAGGTAGGCGATGTCGTGGATGCCTGTCAGGGAGCGGTCGGCGGGCGAGCCGTCGAACGCCGTCTTGATCTTGCGCGGCATCATCTGCGTCGTCGGGTGACGCACGAAGTAGCGCACGTAGGCGCCCGCGTACCGCGTGAGGTCGAAGAGCTCGTCGCGGGCGACGCCGGCCCACGGATCGCCCGTGACGTTGCGCACGGTGTTGCCGCAGCCCTCGCGCGAGGACAACCCGGCATCTGACAGCTCACGGATCAGCTTGGCCGCGTCGGGCAGCGGGACGTGATGCAGCTGGATGTTCTGACGGGTCGTGATGTGCCCCTTGTTGAGCGGCACGTACTTCTCGATGACGTCGGCGAACGCGTCCATCTGGTCGGGGCTGATGCCGCCGAAGGGCAGCTTGACGCGGACCATCTGGACATCGGCCTGGCGCTGTCCGTAGACGCCCTGCTTCAGCCGGAACTTGATGAACTCCGTCTCTTCGGTGTCGCCGCGCAGGTAGCGCGTGGACTCCGTGTCGAAGTCGTCGAACTCGCGCTCGATGATCGGGATCACGTGGCCCGGGACGTCCGCGCGAACCTCGGGGTTCTCGAGCGTCCCTTGTCGACCGCTGGCGGTGGTGGGCTCCATGGAAGGTCTCAGTGCTCCGTGGTGGCTGGAGGGGGCGAGGCCGGGATCATACACGCCAATCTCGGTCGGGATTTCGGGTTTAATTGCCATGCCACCAGTGCAGATTGGTTCGCTGGGCACCGCCGGTAGCCTGCGCGCCGTGCCCGAGCTCGCCGTCCTCGACCACGCGACGGTGCTTGCCGCCGTCTCGCCGCGGGCGGCGATCGAGGTCACGCGCGCGGCGTTCGAGCGCCATCACCGCGGCGAGTGGGTCATGCCGGCGAAGGTCTACCTGCAGAGCCCGCCCTACGGCGACTTTCGCGCGATGCCGGCCCGCGGCGACGACCTCGCGCTGCTGAAGTGGATCACCTCCTTTCCCGGCAACCCCGAGCGGGGGCTGCCGACGGTCAGCGGCGTCGTCTGCCTGTCCGACGCCCGCACCGGCGTTCCGCTCGCGATCCTCGACGCCCGCGCGGTGACGGCGCTGCGCACGGGCGCCGTCGCCGCCGTCGCGGCGCAGGCGCTCGCGCGGCCCGGCGCGCGCACCGTCGGGATCGTCGGCTGCGGGCTGCACGGCGCCTGGACCGCGCGCTGCCTCGCCGCCGCCGGCTACGACGACGGGGTCTGCTTCGACCCGCGCGCCGAGGCGGCCGCGGCGCTCGCCGCCGAGCTCGGCGGCTGGGCCGTCGGCGACCTGCCGGCGGCGCTGGCCTGCGACGTCGTCTGCGCGATCACGCCCGGCGCTGAGGTCGTCGTGCAGCGCGGCGACCTGCGCCCGGGCCAGCACCTGAACATGCTCGGCGCCGATGGGAGCGGCAAGGCGGAGGCGAGCGTCGACGCCGTCGTCGCCTGCGAGCTGTTCTGCGACGAGTGGATGCAGGCCTCGCACGGCGGCGAGCTGACCGGCGCCGTCGAGGCCGGGCTCGTGACGCGCGAGCAGGTCACGACGCTCGGTGCCCTGCTCGCCGGCGACGCGCCCGGTCGCAGCGGCCCGGAGGCGACGACGCTGTTCGACTCGACCGGCCTGGCGATCCAGGACCTGGCGGTCGCGGCGGCGGCGCTGCATGCGGCGCGCGCCGGCGAGGTGCAGGCCGGCAGCGTCCTGCTCTAAGTGGTCGGTCTCATAGCGGGCCGCCTGAAACTAGACCGGCAGGAGCGGGATGTCGCCCAGCAGCGCCCAGGCGAGCAGGGCCGCGGCCGCGAGCGCGCACGCGATCGCGGTGAAGATGCGCTGCGTCCTCGTCGTCGCGGCCGCCTTCTGGCGGGCGATCTCGCCCTGCTCCAGCGCGCGATCGAGCAGCCCCTCCGCCCAGGCGAACTCCAGCGACAGGATCGCGAGGCCGATCGGGATCACGACGAACGCGGGGCCGGGCAGCACGAGCATCCCGAGGCCGCCGAGCAGCAGCGTGAAGCCGACGACGATGTACAGCACGCGGACCACGACGTGCCGTTGGCGGTGGCGGGTGCGCTGCTGCTCCAGGCGGCGCACGATCTTGGGCTTGCGCAGCGCGGCCTTTGGCTCGTCGCCTGAGTCTGCCTTCGGGGGGTCCACGGCCGCCACAGCTCGTCCAGCGTAAAGGGCCGCGGCGCGCGGCCGCTAGACAGCCAGTGCGGTCTGCGTCTCGTCTGCGGTCGCCGCAGTTGCGGCCGGCACGAAGCTCATCGCGCGCTCGGCGAGCGCGGTGATCGTGAGGCTCGGGTTGACGCCGACGTTGGCGGGCACGACCGAGCCGTCGCAGACGAGCAGGTTCTCGTAGCCGAAGACGCGGTGGCGCGCATCGACGACGCCCTCCCGTGGGGAGCGCCCGATGACGACGCCGCCGAGCACGTGGGCGGTCGTCGGGATGCTGAACAGGGCCTCCATCGTCGAGCTCTGGGCCACGCCGCCGATGCGCTTGGCCATCCACTCGGCGGCGTCGTTGGCGACCGGGATGAAGGTCGGGTTGGGCTTCTCGGGGTCCTGCGCGGTCTGCAGCCGCATCCCGCCGCGGCGGCCCGGCCGCGGGCGCAGGGCGATCGCGTTGTCGAGCGTCTGCATCACGAGCAGGATGATCGTGCGTCGCGACCAGCCGCGCGGATCCCAGAGCTTGGCGAAGCGCACCGGGTGGCGCAGGATCGCGACGAGGAACTTCAGCGGCCGCGTGACCTTCGTGCCGTCGCCGATCAGCAGGGTGTGCAGCAGGCTCATCGAGTCGCCGGCGTGGCCGTAGCTGACCGTCTCGATGTGCGTGTTCTCGTCGGGGAAGATCGAGCCGGAGATCGCGACGCGCTTGGTGTAGTCGACGCCGTCGTCGGGCGCCGTCACGGCGAGGATCGCCTCGCTGTTGGTTCGCACGAGCTCACCGAGGCGGTCGGACACGTTCGGCAGCGAACCGTTGTGCCTGCAGCGCTGCAGCAGCTTGTTGGTGCCGAGCGGCCCCGCGGCCAGCACGACGTTCTGCGCCGTGATCGTGCGGCGGTCCTTGCGCAGCCACGCGCCGGTGCGCTGCGTCGTCACGGCGTAGCCGTCGGCGCCGTCGCTGCCGTTGAGCGGGCGCACGTCGACGACCTCGCGCTCGGCGATGATCCGGCAGCCGGCGTGCTCGGCGAGCCAGAGGTAGTTCTTGACGAGCGTGTTCTTCGCGCCGACGGGGCAGCCGACCATGCAGCGCCCGCAGGCGATGCAGCCCGTCCGCGCCGGGCCTGCGCCGTCGAAGTAGGGATCGGCGACGGTCTCGCCGGGCGTGCCGAGGAACACGCCGACGTTCGTCTTGGCGTAGGTCGCGTCGGCGCCGATGTGGCGGCCGTACTCGCGCAGCAGGTCGTCGGCGGGGTCGTCGGCCGTGACCGTCGTGACGCCGAGCATCCGCTCGGCCTCCTCGAAGTGCGGCGCGAGCGCGGCCTGCCAGTCGGGCTCGAGGCCGGCCCACTGGGAGTCCTCGTAGAAGCGCGGGCGCGCGCGGTACAGCGTGTTCGCGTAGCCGAGGCTGCCGCCGCCGACGCCGGCCCCGCTGACGACGGACACGTCCTTGAACAGCGAGAGGCGGAAGATGCCGTGCAGCCCCATCCGCGGGGCGAAGAAGTAGCGCCGGATGTCCCACGTCGAGCGCGGGAACTCGTGGTCGCCGTAGCGCCTGCCGGACTCCAGCACCGCGACGCGATAGCCCTTCTCGGTCAGCCGGTGCGCCGCGACGCTGCCGCCGAAGCCCGAGCCGACGACGAGCCAGTCGTAGTCGCGCGTCGCGTTCGCCGTCCGGGACATCGGGCGCGTAGGGTAGGGGAACGTGACGCAGGCGTCAACATTGACTGACGAGTCGGCGGGCCGGCGGCTGCGCGTCAGCGCGGCGCGATGCTCAGCAGCGCGGCCGGGCGGCCGTCGAGTCCCGGCGCCGGCCCGGGCGGCGCGGCGCGCGGCGCCGCGGCGCGCCAGCGCAGCACCGTGAAGGTCTCGCCCTGCGTGCGGTTCGTG
>CADCVQ010000055.1 GCA_902806175.1 uncultured Solirubrobacteraceae bacterium | reverse complement strand
CCGCCGCCACCGCCGGGGCACAACCGCCCCCGACGCCGGGCGCCGCTCCGACCGCCGCGCCCGACGTCGCCGCCCGCGATGCGATCGGCGTGGCCGCTCGGTCGACCGAGCCCGCGACCGACGCGCCCTTCCCGCTGGTCGCGCTGGCGGTGCTCGCCGGGTTGCTCGCGCTGGGCGCGCTCATGTTCGGCGTCGCCCGCTGGCGTGCCTGGGAGCCCGCCTGGGCCGATCGCTTCCGCCATGCCGCCGGCGAAGCCGGCTGGCGCGCGTCGTCGACGTGGGCTGAGTTCACGGACTTCGTGCGCTTCGGCCGGTAGGCCGCCGCGCGCCGGCTGCCGCCTCGCCGACCACAGCCGCCACGGCCGTTCTCGCTAGGGTCCGCCGCATGCTGCTCGAAGGCCGCAAGCTGCTCATCACCGGGGTCCTCACCGAGGGATCGATCGCCTTTGCCGTCGCCCGGCGCGCGCAGGAGGAGGGCGCCGAGATCGTGCTGACCGGCTTCGGCCGCGGCATGCGGATCACGCAGCGGATCGCCAAGCGGCTCGGCGACCCGCCGCCCGACGTGCTGGAGATGGACGTCAACGAGCCCGAGCAGCTTGCCGCGGTCGCCGCGGACCTGCAGGAGCGCTGGGGCAAGCTCGACGGCGTCCTGCACGCGATCGCGTTCGCGCCCGGCGACGCGCTCGGCAACAACTTCCTCAACACGCCCGTCGAGAGCGCGCAGATCGCGTTTGCGACCAGCGCCTTCTCGCTGAAGTCGCTGTCGGTCGCGATGCTGGCGCTGCTCGAGAAGGGCGACGCTCCGGCGATCGTCGGGCTGGACTTCGACGCCCAGGTGGCATGGCCGGTCTATGACTGGATGGGCGTGTCGAAGGCCGCGCTGGAGTCCGTCAACCGCTACCTCGCGCGCGACCTCGGCCCGAAGGGGATCCGCTGCAACCTCGTCTCCGCAGGGCCGATCGGCACGATGGCGGCCAAGTCGATCCCCGGCTTCAGCGAGCTTGCCGGCGTCTGGAACTCGATGGCGCCGCTGCACTGGGACACCGCCGACGCCGGCCCCACCGCGGACGCGATCCTCTTTCTGCTCTCGACCCTCTCGCGCGGGATCACCGGCGAGATCACCCACGTCGACGGCGGCTTCCACGCGATGGGCGCGCCGCCGTCCCCGCCCGCCGCCGCCGCCGAAGGCGAAGGCGACGACGCGCCGGCCGAGTAGCCCGGACAGCGCGGCGGTGACGGCCCCAGTCGCAGGCGACACGTCCAACCACCCGCCGCAGCTCACGGAGCCGGACGTGCCCTCGATCGCGGACGCCGACCATGCGCGGCCCGCCGCCGCCGGCTACGGCGCCGCCGTACCGCCGGCGTAGACCGCGCGGAACCACAGCTCGGTCAGCTGCCGAACCGCCTCGCGCATGTCGCGCCCATGGCGGATGACCTCGATCGTGAGGTGGCGCTCGACCATCGCGCACAGCGCCTGCGCCGCCACCCGCGCCGGGACGTCGTCGGGCGCGAGGCCGCGCAGCTGGTCGCGCGCGATGCGCGCCTCGGCGCCGGCGATGAAGCGGTTGACGTAGGGCTCCCACTGCGAGGGCATGTGCTCGTCCTCTCCGTAGAGGTGCGCGGCGAGCATGAGGATCGGGCCGTTGCGGTTGACGACCCCGACGAAGCGCGCGAGCCCGAGGGCGAGCTCCATCCGCGGGTCGCCGCTGCCGGTGAAGTACGGCGATGCGGCGTCGTCCATGTCGGCGAAGGCCTGCTGGATCAGCCGATCCATCACCGCGCGCTTGTTCTCGAAGTAGAAGTAGACCGTCGTGCGGCTGACGAACGCCCGGCGGGCGATGGTGTCGATCGTGACCTGCTCGTGCGCGCCCTCGCTCAGCAGCTCGCGCGCGGCCTCGAGGATCGCGTCCTCGGTCGCGTTGCGCGGCGCGAGCGGCGGCGCGGCGTCCGCCGCAACGGCCGCGGGAGGCGTCGCGTCAGCCGCACTAGCGGCGGGCTTCGAAGTGTGCAGCGATTCGGTCACGGGTGTTGGCCGGGGTCACGATCTCGTCGATGAACCCGGCCCTCGCGGCGATCGCGACGGGAAGGTGCTCCTCCTCGTAGGCGGCGGCGAGCTCGGCCGGGTCGGCCCCGGCCTCGAGGTCGCGGCGCTTGACGATCTCGACCGCCTGCGGCGCACCCATCACGCCGATCCGCGCGTTGGGCCAGGCGAGGCAGAGTTCGTGTCCGAGGTTGCGGCAGTTCATGACGATGTAGGCCCCACCGTACGCCTGTCGGAGCGTCACTGTCACGCGCGGCATCTCGGCGACGGCGAACGCGCACAGCAGCGCCGCCCCCCGGCGCAGCACCGCCTCGCGCTCCTGGCGCACGCCGGGCCGGTAGCCGGGGGTGTCGGAGAGCACGACGAGCGGGATCGCGTAGCGGTCGCACATGTTCACGAACCAGGCGCCCTTGTCCGACGCCGCCGCGTCGAGCACGCCGCCGAGGTAGCGCGGCTGGTTGGCGATGACGCCGACCGGGTGGCCCTCGATGTGACCGAAGCCGATCACCATGTTCTTCGCGTAGCGCTTGCTCAACTCGAGAAACTCGCCGCCGTCGAGCAGGTGGCGCGCGACGTCGCGCACGTCGTAGACCTTGCGCTGGTTACTGGGAACCGCTGCGGACGGGTCGCCGGCGGGCGCTTCGACGGGCTCCCTGCTCGGCAGCGGGCCGCCGATCGCGCCGGGGAAGTAGGAGAGCGCCTGGCGGATGAGATCGGCGGCCTGCGCGTCGTCGTCGGCCTCGATGTGCGACACGCCCGTCTTGCGATGTACGCGCGCGCCGCCGAGATCCTCGGCGCTGATGACCTCGCGGGTGACCTTGGCGATCACGCGCGGCCCCGTGAGGAACATCTGCGAGCCCTCGCCGACCATCATCACGAGCGTGCCAAGCGACGGCGAGTACGCCGCGCCGCCCGCGCACGGCCCGCAGATGACGCTGATCTGGGGCACGCTCGCGCGCGACGTCGCGCGGAAGATGCCGGCGTAGGCGCCCAGCGCGCCGATGCCCTCCTGCAGGCGCGCGCCGCCGGAGTGCAGGAAGCCGACGACCGGCGCGCGCGCCTTGTCGGCGGCCTCGATCGTCGCGACGACCGACGCGCCGCCCATCTGCCCCAGCGAGCCGCCCTTGTGCTTGACGTTCTGCGACCAGACGTAGACCGGCCGGCCGCCGACGCGACCGGCGCCGCAGATGACGCCGTCGCCGGCCTGGCTGCGGATCGGGTGAAAGGAGCCGGGATCGCAGAGCAGGTCGATGCGCGCCTGCGCCGCCACCGGCGGCTCGTCGATCACCGCGACAGCGGTGCGCGTGGGTGGGGCTGCGGCCTCGGTGCTCATGGCGCCTTCCGGAACGCCAGGCACGCGTTCTGGCCGCCGAAGCCGAACGAGTTCGACAGCGCGAGCGTGATCTCCGGCGCCTCGCGCGGGCCGTCGGGCACGTAGTCGAGGTCGCAGTCGGGGTCGGTCTCCTCGAAGTTCAGCGTCGGCGGCAGCAGGCCACGCCGCAGCGCCTCCAGCGTCGCGACCGCCTCGACGGCGCCGGCCGCGCCGAGCAGATGCCCGATCGCCGACTTCGTGCTCGAGACGGGCGGCGAGCCGCCGTTGAAGACCGAGTGGATCGCGACGGTCTCGATGCGGTCGTTGAACGGTGTGGACGTGCCGTGCGCGTTGATGTAGCCGACGTCCTGCGGTTGCACCCCGGCGTCGGCGAGCGCGGCCCGCATCGCCTTCTCCGCGCCGCGCCCCGTGTTGTCGGGCTGGGTCATGTGGAAGGCGTCGTTGGAGGCCCCGTAGCCGGCGACGTAGCCGAGGATCTCGGCCCCGCGCGACTCGGCATGCTCTCTGCGCTCCATGATGATCACGCCCGCACCCTCGCCCAGCACGAAGCCGTCGCGACGCGCGTCGAACGGGCGCGACTGGCCCTCCCGCGACAGCGCCCCCATGCGCTTGAACGCGGCCACGCACAGCGGCGTGATCGCGGCCTCCGTGCCGCCGGCAACGACGACGTCCGCCTCGCCACGCTCGAGCATCCGCTTGGCCTCGCCGATCGCGTGGCTGCCCGTCGCACACGCCGACGAGACGCTGAAGCCGGGGCCGTGGGCGCCGAGCTCCATCGCGATCGCGCCCGCTGCCGCGTTGGGCATCATCATCGGCACGAAGTGCGGCGAGACGGCGCGCTCGCCGCCGTCCACGAACTTGCGGCATTCGCCCTCGAGCGTGATCAGTCCGCCGACGCCGGTGCCGACGAGGATGGCCAGCCGCTCGAGGTCGATCTCGCCGTCGCCGGGCAGGCCGGCCTCCGCGCACGCCTGCATCGCGGCCGCGAACCCGAGCTGCGTGTAGCGGTCGCTGCGCCGTGCGAGCTTGGGGCCCATCGCGGCTTCGGGGTCGAACTCCGAGCAGGGAGCCAGACCGTCGTCGACGCCCGACCGGCGCTCGAGCAACGCGTCGACGAACGCGTCCGCCCCCTCGCCGATCGACGAGACGACACCGCGGCCGGTGATCGCGATCTCGATGTGGGGGGACGCGTAGCTGCTCATGCAGGCGCGCCTTCGGCCTCGGAGAGGCGGATCGTCAGCGCGATCGCGTCGCCGACGGATTCGATCGGCTTGAGGTCGTCGTCGGAGATCGTGATCTCGAAGCGATCCTCGAGCGCCTTGACGAGCTCGACGAGGTCCAGCGAGTCGACATCGAGCTCCGTCCAGGTGTTCTCCGGCGTCGCGTCGCGCGCGCCGGGGACCTTGATCGCCTCGAGCTGGTCGCGGATCTCTTCGAGGACGTCGTTCTCTTGAATTGCCATTGGGCGTTGCTCCCCTTGTTGGGTTATGCGGCCAGCGCGCCATCGACGGCGAGCGTGGCTCCGTTGACATATGCCGCCCCGTCCGAACAGAGGAAGGAGACGGCGTGTGCGACCTCTTCAGGTCGTCCGATCCGGCCGGCGGGAACGCCGGCCAGCAGCTTGTCCGCGACGTCGATCGTCATGTCCGTCTCGATGACGCCCGGCGTGACGGCGTTTGAGGTGATGCCCTTGCGCGCCATCTCGCGCGCGATCGTGCGCGTCAGCGACAGCATCCCCGCCTTTGCGGCGCCGTAGTTCGACTGCCCGGCGTTGGCGCGCTCGGCGACGACGGAGGAGATGTTCACGATCCGCCCCCAGCGCGCACCGAGCATGTCGTCGAGCGCGTGGCGGATGCAGTGAAAGGCGCCGTTGAGGTTCGTGTCGATGACGGACTCCCACTGGCCGGCCTTCATGCGGATCGCCAGGCCGTCCTGGCGCTGGCCCGCGTTGTTGACGAGCACGAGCACAGGTCCGAAGCGCTCGCGAACGTCCGCGAACACCTGCTCGACGGAGTCGGGATCGCCGACGTCGGCCTGCACGTCGCCGCTCGTGCGCCCGAGCGTCACGACGGAGAAGCCGTCCTCGGCGAGTCGCTGCGCGATCGCCTTGCCGATCCCGCGCCCGCCGCCCGTCACGAGTGCGACGCCTCCGTCAGGCACCGGCATGGACACGCTCCTTCCACGTGACGATGCCCGCGCCCCAGACGAAACCGCCGCCGAACGCCGCCAGCGCGACGGTGTGGCCGGGCTTGAGGTGGCCGCGCTGCTCGGCGTGGTGCAGCGCGAGCGGGATCGACGCGCTCGACGTGTTGGCGATCGTGTCGACGTTCGCGAAGACCTTCTCCTCGGGCACGCCCAGGCGCCGCGCGGCGGCGTCGATGATGCGCTGGTTGGCCTGGTGGACGATCAGGACGTCGATGTCGTCGACCGTCAGGTCGGCGCGGCGCAGCGCCTCGCGCGTCGCCTCGACCATCCGCTCGACGGCGTGGCGGTAGACCTCCTGGCCCTCCATCCGCAACAGCCGCTCCTCGCGCTCTGCGTAGAGCAGATCGCCGTGCTCGCCGTCGGAGCACAGCACAAAAGGGGAGCATCCGTTCTCGAACGCTCCGGCTTCGACGACGACCGCGGCGGCACCGTCGGCGAAGAGGATCGCGGTGCCGCGGTCGTGCGGATCGGTCACGCGGCTGAGCGCCTCGGCGCCGACGACCAGCGCGCGCTGCACGCGCCCGGATTCGATCAGCGCGGCGCTCTGGTCGAGGCCGTAGAGAAAGCCCGCGCAGGCCGCGTTGACGTCGATCGCGCCGGCGCCGTCGGTGCCGAGCACCGTCGCGAGCTTCGGCGCGAGGCCGGGCATCAGGCGGTCGGGCGTGAACGTCGCGACGATCACGTGGTCGATGTCCGCCGCCTCGCGGCCGGCGTCCTGCAAGGCGTCGCGGCAGGCCTCGGCGGCGAGGTCGGTGAGCGTCACCGTGCCGTTGAGATGACGGCGCTCGCGGATCCCGGTGCGCCGCTGGATCCACGCGTCGGTCGTGTCCAGGTAGGCCTCGAGGTCCTTGTTCGTGACGACGTGCTCGGGCAGCGCGGAGCCGATGCCGGTGACGCCCGCCTTCAACGTCACGCCGCCGCCCTGAGCGTTCGCTTCACGAGGCCCTTGAGCACGGAGCCCGGCCCGCACTCGACGAAGTCCGTCGCTCCGCGCGCCTGCAGCTCGAGCAGGATCTCGCGCCAGCGCACGGGCTTGAGCAGGTTCTCGGCGAGCTCGCCGCGGATGTCCTCGAACGGGCGCGTACTGCCGTTGGAGAGCACGGGGAACGCGGGCTCGCGCATCGGCGTGCCGGCGAGGGCGGCGGCGAGCCGGTCCGCCGCCGGCGCCATCAGCGGCGAGTGAAACGCGCCCGCGACGCCGAGCTTGCGCGCGCGACAACCGATGTCGCCGGCGCGCTGCAGCGCTGCGTCGACCGCCGCCATCGGGCCCGACAGGACGATCTGGCCGGGCGCGTTGTCGTTGGCGAGCGAGAGCCGCAGCTGCGCCGCGAGCTCGAGCACGTCGTCGCGCTCGCCGCCGAGCAGCGCGACCATGCCGCCGGGCTGGAGCGCCGCGGCGTCGGCCATCGCGTGCGCTCGGGCGCCGACGAGCCGGACGCCGTCGTCGAAGTCGATCGCGCCGGCCGCCGTCAGCGCGGCGTACTCGCCGAGCGAGTGGCCGGCGGCGGCGAGCGGATCGTCCTCGCCGGGCTCGCGCGACGCCCACTGCGCCATGGAGCACAGAAACAGCGCGGGCTGCTGTGAGCGGGTGCCCTCGGCAAGGCTGTGGAACGGATCGAAGCCGAGCAGCTCGATGCCGCGCCGCAGGAGCGGATGCTCTGCGAAGGACTCGTGCATGCCATCGGAGTGGCTGCCCTGCCCCGGGAAGAGCAGTGCTGTGTTCGGCGCCATCCCATCCATACAACTAGGTCTCACCCTGCCCGAAGGGTTCCGTTACCGATGTTCGACAACGCGGACGCATGTGTCGAATCACAGAGAGCGCGCTCGATGGGTCGGCGGGACCTGCTACGGCGCCAGGTATCACGCGGCGCGGTCGGCATGTCCTATGTTGCCTGCAGCGCCCGGCAGTTCCCGGGGTCGGTCGATGCCGGACGTGCACGCGGCGCGCCGCGCGCCGGCCGCGGCGCCAACGAGAACCTATGCGGGAGGCAACGACCATGGCCAGCTATCCGACCGACCTGCGCTACACCGACAAGCACCAGTGGCTGCGCCTCGACGGCAAGCTCGCGGTCCTCGGCATCACCGAGGTGGGCGCCGAGCAGCTGGGCGCGGTCGGCTTCGTGGAGCTGCCCTATCCCGGTGAGCTCTTCAAGGCCGGCGAGCTCGCCGGCAGGGTGAGCGGAGCGACGTCGTCGACGACGATCACGATGCCGTTCACCGGCCAGATCAACTCCGTCAACAAGGCGCTGGACGACGGCGCCGCGCGCGTCAACGACGATCCCTACGGCGAGGGGTGGATCATGCGCATCGAGCCGGGCGACCCCGCCGCGGTCGAGCAGCTGATGGACGCGGCAGCCTACGAGGCGTTCGTCTCCGCGCAGTAGCCGTCTGGCAGCGGCGCCAGGGGTTACTGTCCGCGCGTGCGCTTGATGTTCGCCTGCACGTCGGGCGCCGGCCATTTTCATCCGATGGTCCCGTTCATCGACGCCTGCCGGCGCGACGGCCACGAGGTGCTCGTGATCGGGCCGCCGCCGCTGGCCGAGACGGTGCAGCGCGCCGGCTATCCGTGGTGGGTCGGAGCGGCGCCGCCGGAGGACGAGCTCGGGCAGGTGTGGGCTCGTGTTCCGGGGCTGTCCTACGACGACGCCGAGCAGCTGGTGATCGGCACGATCTTCGCGACGCTGAACGTCCGCGCGATGCTGCCGGCGACGCGCGCCGCCGTGCGCGAGTGGCGCCCCGACGTGATCGTCCGCGAGCCGGCCGAGTTCGCGTCGGCGGTGGTTGCCGAGGAGGCGAGCGTGCCGCACGCGCAGGTCGCGATCGGCCTCGTCGCCACGCAGCAGCAGATGCTGTCGATCGCCTCCGACGCGGTCGAGACCTGGAGCGCCGGGCTGACCGACGCGATCGCGCAGACACCGTCGCTGACGCTGTTTCCGGCGTCGCTCGAGGATCCGGCGGTCGTCGGTACCGGCCTCACGCACCGGTTCCGCGATCCGGCCGCCGATGCGCCGCGCGCGCCGCTGCAGGACTGGTGGGCGGGTGATGATCGCCCGCTCGTCTACGTGACGTTCGGCAGTGTCACGGCGAGCGTGCCCACGGCGGCGCCGATCTACGACGTCGCGTTCGCGGCCGTCGCCGAGCTTCCGGCCCGGGTGCTGCTCACGACGGGGGCCGGCGAGCCGCTCGCCGCGCCCGGGCCGCACGTACACGTCGAGCGCTGGGTGCCGCAGGCCGACGTCCTGGCACACGCGCGGGTCGTCGTCTGCCATGGCGGCGCGGGTACGACGCTCGGCGCGCTGGCCGCCGGCGTGCCGCTCGTCGTGACGCCGCTGTTCGCCGACCAGCCGCACAACGGCCGCCGTGTGGCCGCCGCCGGCGCGGCGCTGCTCGTCGAGCCGCACGAGGCGGGCGCGATCCGCAGCGCCGTCGACCCCGCCGAGCTGCGCGCGGCGATCGACACGGTCCTGGGCGACGTCGGCTTCGAGCGTGCCGCCGGCGACATCGCCGCCGAGATCCGCGCGCTGCCCGAGGCCGATGATGCGCTCCCCGTCCTCGCGGCGCTGACGTAGTGGCGGGCAGACCTCCCGCGCCAGGCGACGAGCCGCGCGCTGACGCGCCCGCGGACGCCGCCGACGCGGGCAGCGGCTACGCCGGGCGGACGGCGTGGGCGCGCAACCTGACGACGCCGGTGCGCGGGTTTCTCGGCACCGAGACGGGCAGTGCCGTCGTGCTGCTGGGGGCGGCGGTCGTCGCGCTGCTGTGGGCGAACACGTCGGGCTCCTACGAGGCACTGTGGACGACGAGGCTCGAGGTCAGCGTCGGGACGAGCGCGATCGGGATGGAGCTGCGCCACTGGATCAACGAGGGGCTGATGACGTTCTTCTTTCTCGTCGTCGGCCTCGAGGCCAAGCGCGAGCTCGATCTCGGCGAGCTGCGCGAGCGCCGCCGGCTGGCGATCCCCGTCGTTGCCGCACTCGGCGGGATGGCGCTGCCGGTCGCGATCTTCCTCGCGTTCAACGCCGGCGGCCCCAACGCCCACGGCTGGGGCGCCGCGATGTCGACCGACACCGCATTCGCGCTCGGTGCCCTCGCGCTGCTGACGCCGCGCGCGGCGACGCGGCTGCGCGTCTTTCTGCTGACGCTGGCCGTCGTCGACGACTTCTGCGCGCTGCTCGTGATCGCGATCTTCTATGCCGACGAGATCTCGTTTCTCGCGCTCGGCGTCGCCATCGCGCTCTTCGTCGTCCTGGTCGTCCTCATGCGCCGGGCGCCGCCGTGGAATCGCCCGGTGGCGATCGCGCTGAGCGTCGCGATCTGGGTCGCGATGTACAAGTCGGGCATCGACCCGCTCATCACCGGGCTGGCGATCGGCCTGGCGGCGAGCGCCTACACGCCCGCGCGCGAGGACCTCGAGCGCGCCAGCGCGCTGGCCCGCTCCTTTCGCGAGCAGCCGACGCCCGAGCTGGGCCGCTCGGTGCGCCAGGGCGTGACGCTGGCGATCTCGGCGAACGAGCGGCTGCAGTACGGCCTTCACCCCTGGACGAGCTATGTGATCGTGCCGTTGTTCGCGCTCGCCAACGCCGGCGTGCACGTGACGGGACCGGTGCTCGCGGGCGCCGTCACGTCGCCGATCACCCTCGGCATCCTGCTCGGCTACGTCGTGGGCAAGCCGCTGGGGATCGTCGCCGCCTCCTGGATCGCGTCGCGACCGGCGCTGCACGGGCCGCGCTCGCCGTTGAGCGGCCCGCTGGTCGTAGCGGGCGGCGCGGTCGCGGGGACCGGCTTCACCGTCTCGCTGCTGATCTCCACGCTCGCGTTCGAGGGGCGCCGGCTCGACGAGGCGAAGCTCGGCGCGCTGGCTTCGGTGATCGTCGCGCCGATCGTCGCGTGGGCGGTGCTGCGCCTGGTCAGTCGTGTGCCCAGCCAGGTGCGCGAGCGCCAGATGGCGCGCACCGCGCCCGATCTCCTGGACCTGTCCGAGGACGTCGATCCCGACCGCGATCACATCCGCGGAGCGCACGACGCGCCGGTCACGCTGATCGAGTACGGCGACTTCGAGTGCGAGTACTGCGGACAGGCGGAGGGGCCGATCCGCGAGCTGCTGGCGTCGTTGCGCGACGACGTGCGCTACGTCTGGCGACACCTTCCGCTCAACGACGTCCACCCGTTCGCGCAGCTCGCGGCCGAAGCGTCAGAAGCGGCGGCCGCGCAGGGCAGCTTCTGGGCGATGCACGACGTCCTGCTCGACCACCAGGGCGAGCTGACGCCCGGCCACCTCAGGCAGTATGCCGAGCAGCTGGGCCTGGACGCCGAGCGGATCGCGGACGAGTTGCGCCGCCGCGAGCACGCGCCGCGGATCAGCGTGGACGTCGCCAGCGCCGACGAGAGCGGCGTCTCGGGCACGCCGAGCTTCTTCATCAACGGGCGCCGCCACTACGGCGCCTACGACATCGATTCGCTCACCGCGGCCGTGACGGCGGCGCGCGCCCGCGCGAGGCTTCCGGCGATGCCGAGCGCGTAGCGCTCGCGGGGCGGACAAACCCGCGCAAGGTGCGGCGAACGGCGCCTTCGCGAGGCCGTCCGAGGTGGCTGCCTCGCTACCCTGTAGGAACTCCGTTATCCGCTCATTTGCGGGGGATTTCCGCGGTTCCGTCCGACCCGTCGCGGAGACTCACCGGTCCGCAAGAGGGATCGTCGTAAAGCCCCAAATTGCAGGGATTTCGGCCGCTGATACGGAGAAGGAGCAGGAGATGGCACGCACGTCGCAGACCCCACTCGAGACCGACATGAAGCCGGGCGAGGCCCTCTCCGTTTCGCGCTTGTTTACGAAGCCCGGAGTCGACCCGTTCGAGACGGTCCAGTGGGAGCTGCGCGAGGCCCGCATCGGCCATGGCGACCGCGTCGCCTTCGAGCAGCGCGGAGTCGAGTTTCCGGCGACGTGGTCGCAGAACGCGACGAACATCGTCTCCCAGAAGTACTTCCGCGGCCAGCTCGACTCGCCGGCGCGCGAGTACTCCGTCAAGCAGATGATCGGCCGTGTCGCGGGGACGATCGCCGACTGGGGCCGTGCGCGCGGCTACTTCGCGACCGTCGAGGACGGCGACACCTTCCAGGCCGAGTTGTCCTACGTGCTGCTGCATCAGATGGCGGCCTTCAACTCGCCGGTGTGGTTCAACGTCGGGTTCGAGGAGAGCCCGCAGTGCTCGGCGTGCCAGCCGTACGACGCGCTCATCTCGACGCCCGAGGGCATGGTCCCGATCGGCGAGATCGTCGCGCACGACCTCGTCGGCCGCGAGGTCTACGACGCGGGCGGCGTCACGCGCGTGATCGCGACGCAGGCCAACGGCGTCAAGCCCGTGTTCCGCGTGCGTCTGCGCAACGGCAGCTTCGTGGAGGCGACGGCGGACCATGTCGTAAAGGCCGTACGCGAGCGGCGTACGGAGCCGCGGTGGCTGCGCGTCGACGAGCTCCAGGTCGGGATGCGGATGCATCTGCATCCGCACCGCGCGAAGGTCGCCGCGCCGGCTCTGGTCGCGGCCGGCGCACGGAGCGCTGGCGACGACGAGCCCGCGAGCGTCGATCAGCTCAGGGTGTCGGAGGCCGCGCTCGCGGGCTGGCTGCAGGCCGATGGGTTCGTCGGTCAGTACGAGCGCGGCACGAACCGCTCGCTGACGATCGAGTTCCAGGTCGCGAGCGACGATGAACGCACGTGGGTCGAGCAGCACCTCGATGTCGTGTTCCCCGGCGTCCACCGCAAGGTTCGCGATGCGGACACGCTCGAGATCCCGGTGCAGCGCATCCGGCTCTACGGCGAGCTCCTGCGCGAGTTCGTCGAGCGCCACGAGCTGCTCGCCCGTGGGACCGACATCCGCGTTCCGGCAGCACTCTGGACGTCGTCGCACGAGGCGATCGCGGCGTACCTGCGCAGCATTTTCCAAGCGGACGGCTTTGTGACGGTGACGCGCGAGCGCGGGTGCGAGAACGCGCGCGTCGGCTTTTCGGTCATCGGTGAACGGTGGACTGAAGACGTGCAGATCCTGCTCGGCGTGCTCGGAATCTACTCGCGGCGCACGCACAAGGCGGAGAAGCGCTTGGACCGCCACGACCTGCATGAACTGGCGATCTCGATCGGCTCCGAGCGCGCGCGCTTCGCGGAGCTCGTCGGCTTCGTCGACGCACGTAAGCAGGGCAAGCTGCTCGAGTCGCTCGGCCTGCGCAACCCGAAGCGCTGCCCGGACCTGCGCGAGGAGGAAGTTGTCACGATCGAGCCGCTCGGCGAGATGGAGGTCTACGACATCCAGACGGAGTCCGGCGAGTACCTCTGCAACAACGTCGCTGTCCACAACTGCTTCATCCTCAGCGTCGAGGACACGATGGAGTCGATCCTCGACTGGAATACCAAGGAAGGCAAGATCTTCCTCGGCGGCTCCGGCTCGGGCATCAACCTGTCGAACATCCGCGGCTCGATGGAGCCGCTGGCCAAGGGCGGCACCGCCTCGGGCCCGGTTTCCTTCATGCGCGGCGCCGACTCCTGGGCCGGCACGATCAAGTCCGGCGGCAAGACGCGGCGCGCGGCGAAGATGGTCGTGCTCGACATCGACCACCCGGACATCCGCGAGTTCATCTGGTGCAAGGCCAAGGAGGAGAAGAAGGCGGCTGCGCTGCGCGACGCCGGCTTTGACATGTCGATCGATGGCGAGGGCTTTCGCTCGATCCAGTACCAGAACGCCAACAACTCGGTGCGCCTGACCGATGACTTCATGCGCGCGGTGCAGAACGACGAGCCGTGGCACCTGATCGCGCGCACGACGGGCGAGCCGGTCGGCGACCCGATTCCCGCGCGCGAGCTCATGCGCGACATCGCCGAGGCGGCATGGCAGTGCGCCGATCCCGGGGTGCAGTACGACACGACGATCAACCAGTGGCATACGTGTCCGGTGTCGGGGCGCATCAATGCAAGTAATCCGTGCAGTGAATATATGCATGTGGATGACTCTGCGTGTAACCTCGCTTCACTGAATTTGATGAAGTTCCGCCGCCCCGACGGCTCACTCGACGTCGACTCCTTCGAACACGCCGTCGACGTCATGTTCCTCGCGCAGGAGATCATCGTCGGGCCGTCGAGCTACCCGACCGAGCAGATCGCTGTCAACGCCCGCGCGTTTCGCCAGCTCGGCCTCGGCTACGCGAACCTCGGCGCGTACCTCATGTCAAACGGCATGGCCTATGACTCCGACAAGGGCCGCGCGACGGCGGCCGCGATCACGTCGCTGATGACCGGCCGCGCCTACCTCGGCTCGGCGCGCATCGCAGCGGCGATCGGGCCCTACGAGCACTACGACGAAAACCGCGAAGCGCACAACTCCGTCATGCGGATGCACCGCGACGCGTCCTACGCGATCCCGGACTCCGCGACGACGGACACCGCGCTGCTCGACGCGGCGCGCGCGGTCTGGGAGGACGCAGTCGTCGCCGGCGAAGGTCACGGTTATAGGAACGCGCAAGTTAGTGTCCTTGCACCTACTGGCACAATATCTTTTTTGATGGATTGTGACACCACCGGTGTGGAGCCCGACTTCTCACTCGTGAAGTTCAAGGAGCTCGTCGGGGGCGGCCAGATGACGATCGTCAACCAGACGATCCCGATGGCGCTGCGCACGCTCGGCTACGGCGAGGAGCAGATCGAGCAGATCGAGGCGCACATCAACGAGCACGCGACGATCGTGGGCGCGCCCGGGCTGCTCGACGAGCACTTGTCGGTGTTCGACGTGGCGGTCGGCGAGCGCGCGATCTCGCACATGGGCCACATCAAGATGATGGGCGCGGTGCAGCCGTTCATCTCGGGGGCGATTTCGAAGACCGTGAACCTGCCCCACGACGCGTCGGTCGAGGACATCGCCGACGCCTACATCCAGGCGTGGAACGTCGGCGTCAAGGCGCTGGCGATCTATCGCGACGGCTCGAAGACCGCGCAGGCGCTGCGCACCGACGCGCAGGAGGGCAAGTCCGTTGGCGGCGACGCCGCGCCGACCATCGTCGTCGAGGGCTACTCGCAGGAGCAGGTCGACGAGCTGATCGAGGGCGCCGTCGCGTCGGCGCGCAAGAAGGCGATCGCCGAGGCTGGCCCGAAGCGCAACCGCATGCCGCGCGAGCGCCAGTCGATCACGCACAAGTTCTCGATCGCCGGCCACGAGGGCTACATCACGGCGGGCATGTACGAGGACGGCACCGTCGGCGAGATCTTCCTCACCGACATCGGCAAGGAGGGCTCGACGCTGCGCGGCATGATGAACGCGTTCGCGACGTCGATCTCGATCGCGCTGCAGTACGGCGTGCCGCTGGACACCCTCGTCGAGAAGTTCAGCTACATGCGCTTCGAGCCCGAGGGGATCACCCAGAACCCGGAGATCCCGTTCGCGAAGTCGATGCCCGACTACATCATGCGCTGGCTGGCGTCGCGCTTCCTGGACACCGATACCCAGGAGGAGCTCGGCATCCTCACGCCCGAGGTCCGGGCGCGCAAGATGGCCGAAGACGCCGGCACGTCGGCGCCGTCATCGGATACGACCCGGCCGGCCAACGGCGGCAACGGCGGCGCGACGAAGCCGGTGGCCACGACGAGCACGCAGCCCGCGACGACGCGCGCCGCAGCCGAGGCGATGACCGACACACCCCCCGTCGTGCCCGCGCGCATGAAGGGCCTGGACCTCGGACCGGCGTGCGCGCAGTGCGGCGGCATGATGCAGCGGACGGGCTCCTGCTACACGTGCTCGAGCTGCGGGAACAACACGGGCTGCGGGTGATGATTGTGTGTGAAGTGTCGCGAGTCGTTCAATAGCCCGCTTGGCTGAGGCTGCTTGGACCTGGACGAGACCAGCACGACAACACCTCGCTCCCAGCGACTTCCAAACCGGGCGGTCCGGCAAGTAGCCGGACCGCCCGGCGAGGTGCCGGCCGGCGTCGAGTTTGCGCCGGACGGTCGCAGCCCCGACGAGTCACCGCCAGGGCCGCTCGCTCTTGGCTGCCAGAACGCGATCTCCGCGCCGTCGGACACGGAGACGACGCTTCGCCAGCCCGCTGGGCCCCTTCCGCGGTCCCAGCAGGACGGTGGCCCCGAAGCGACATGCGCCTTCGGTGGCTTCATTGATCTGCGCAACCTCCACGTAGGGCAGCCAGAGCGGTCGCGCGGTGGCGCGGCGCACTCGACAACGCCGGCGCTCTCTGCGCGCCCCCAGTCCAGCGCGTGGTAGGGGCGCGGCGCGCCCTCGATCCGCTCGACCCGCCACCCGCAGACCCGACCGTAGAACGCGCAGGCGCGCGCGAGGTTCGCGGTGTGCAGTTCGAGGTGGACGACCGGCAGCGGCGAGGGAGGTATCACGATTCTCGCCGATGGAGATCCGCCGCTCCGCACATCCATCGGCGGACCGATTGATTTGGCGCCGCGAACGGGTCTAGTTCTGTGAACCCATGAACCGCCCCGGCACGAAAGAGGACCACGCGGCAGACCTCGATGCGGCGCGCCGGCACGACGAGCTGGCCTTCGCGCGCCTCATTGAGCCACACCGCGCCGCGCTGCACGCGCACTGCTACCGGATGCTCACGTCGACCGCCGATGCCGAGGACGCCCCAGGAGACCTTGCTGGCGCAGTTCATGCAGACCGGGCTCGGCGAGGGACCGCTGGGAGCCGGGCTGCGACTGCTGCCCTGGACGGCGACGCTGTTCTTCGTGGCCCCGATCGCCGGCGCGCTCGTCGACCGCCGCGGGGAGCGACCGTTTCTCATCGCGGGCCCTCTGCTGCAAGCGGTCGGGATGGGCTGGATCGCACTCGTCGCCGAGGCCGGCATGGCCTACGGCGAGCTGATCGCGCCGCTGATCCTCGCCGGCGTCGGCGCCTCGATGACCTTCCCCGCGGCCCAGAACTCCGTCGTCAGCGCGGTGCCCCCGGAGGCGATCGGCAAGGCCGCCGGCACGAACAGCACGATGCGCGAGCTCGGCGGCGTCTTCGGCATCGCCATCTCGGTGGCCGTCTTCGCCGGGGCGGGAAGCTACGCGTCGGCGCCCTCGTTCAGCGACGGCTTCTCGGCGACGATGGCCGTGGCGGCAGGCCTGTCGCTGCTCGGCGCGCTCTGTGGCGCGGCTCTGCCAGGCCGCCGCACCACGCCCGCCGTCGGCGCGGTGGTTCCCACACCGGCACGGTGAGCATGCGACCCGCGCTGCTGCGCGGCGCAGCGGACCCGTTGGCGCACGTCTCGCCGCTGCCGCCGCCGGCGGCGGCGGCGGCCGCGCCAGTCTGAGTCACGGCCGGCTAGGGCTTCTGCTCGCGCATCCCCTTGACCGCCGTGGAGATCACCTCGGCGTCGAGCACGTCGGCCATGACGCCGATCTGGTCTTCCCAGACCTCGTCATCGATCTGGTTGCGGATTTCTTCCTCGAGTACGTGATACACGGAGAGACCCAACTGGGTCTCGGCCAATGCACCTGCATAGGTCGGATCGCCGAGCACAAGTGTCTCGGCGGCGATCTCCGCGCTCTCGTCGTCCGGAGCTCCGAGGATGACGAGCAGCTGCTCGGCCCCGTGCTCGTCGGCAAGGCGCTTGATCACTTCCTGGCTATTGAGGTCCATTGCCCCCGAGGCCGTTCAGACAAAGCACTCCGTCGACGTGTACTCGACATGTCCGCCGGCGCTCTTGACGCAGGCGGCGATCGCGGGGCCCGCGATGCCGTCACGCTCGCCGAGCACGATCACCTTCTTGTTGTCGAACATAGGGTGCTAACTCACCTCCTCTGTCATCTCGTCAAGGCTCGTGTCGAGCCAGTCTTTGAGCTGCGTGGGGCTGATCGTCGATTCCGACAGCCGCGCGACCTCTTCGCCGTCGCGCATGAGCAGGAACGTCGGAAGACCGTGCACCTTGAGGCGGATGCACACCCGCCGGGCCTTCGGCGCCTCGAGCATCACGACGTTGATGTCGTCGCGGGCCTCCGCCAGCTTCTCGACGTGGGGCTTGAGTGCCAGGCACGGCCGGCAGTCCGGTCCCCATACGTCGACGAGCGTGGTGCCGCTCGCGACCAGCTCGTCGAAGTTCTCGCGCGTCGCCTCGGCTACAGCACCCATCCGCTCACCCTTCCGCTTCGTCGTTGGACTCGAGCAGCACGCTCATGCCGTCGGACTGCTCGGACATGCGCCCCAGAAACAGGCTGCCCTTTGCGATTAGCTGTACCCGCCGCGCGCCTCCATCCATCAGGCGCGCCCGCGCGTGCGGCATGTAGCAGAGCGCCGAGGCGATGTGGCCCTGCGTCGGGGCGTAGCCGGGCATCCCGCGCTGCTCGACGAATTCGCCCATCTCCGAGCGGCCGATCTCGCCGCGGCGCAGGGCCAGGGCGGCGATCGTCTTGTAGTTGCGCTCGGGGACGTTGCCGGAGCCCTGGGGCTCGGTGATCTCCGGGTTGTGCAGCTCGGTGGCGTAGTCGTCGACGTCGAGCGACCCGAGGCCGAGCCGATCGAGCGGCGCGAACGAGAGGGCCTCGATGATCTTCGGGTTCGAGGACCCGGCCCCCACCGTATGGCGGCCCACGGAGTCCAGCCGCACGCGCGGCGACCGGCCGTCGTCGGCCTCCACGAGCACGGCGCTTGAGCCGAGCACGTCCTCTAGCACCGGCAGGCCGTGCTTGAGGTGGCCCTGGAACTTCATCCCGACCTTCGGCAGCGAGCCGCCCGCGACGACGGCGACGCGCCCGAACACGCCGGACGCGACGAGGCTGCTCGCGATGACGAGCGCGGGGATCGGGGCGGCACAGAAGTTCTTGACGTCACAGCCCGAGGCGTTGGCGCAGCCCGCCGCGGCGGCCACCGACTTGGCGAGGTTGCCGCCGCCGCGCTGGTAGCGGTCGCCGATCGCCTCCTCCCCGGCGCCGATGACGTAGTCGATCGAGTCGGGGTCGATGTCGTTATCGGCGAGCAGGCGCAGCAGCGCCAGCGTGGCGGTGGCCTTGCCCGCGAGGTTCTCGAGGAACACGTCCGCGGTGAGGGCGGCGTCGCTCTCGTGGGCGCGGCGCACAGCCGCGGCCAGGCGATCGGCGCCCAGGTGCAGCTCCAGTGCCCCCGGCTCGGCGGCCACCGCCTCGGCGTCGCCGGCCGCGGCCGCCACCTTCTCGAGGTCGAGGTGCTCGGCGAGCGGGTGGCGCCGCAGCCGCTCGGCGATCGCTTCGGCCTGCGCCGCGTCGAGCCGGACGAGGCCGAAGTCGTCGACAGCCGCCAGCAGGCCGAGGAACTCGTCTTCGGGCATGAGCTCGCCCACGCCCGCGTAGCGGCCCTCGCCATTGGCGGCGGCGCCGACCCACGGTCGCTCCGGCAGGTCGCGCGGATGGATGGCGCCGAGGTAGGCCTGGTGGGGCGCGTAGGCCACGGCCTGCTCGAAGGTGCGCAGGGCGGCCAGGAACTGCGCCTCGACCTCCGGGTTCTTCGGCAGCTCGCGCGACGGCTTGGAGCCGTGGCGGCAGAGGCCGGGGACGTGGGCGAGCGCCGCGCTGGTGGCGCTGATCACGGGGATGGGCATCTGTCTATTGAAGCGGATCGCCGTCGAAGACGGTCGGCTCGCTGACCTGCGTCCCGACGGCGACGAGCGCGCGTTCGAGCAATTGCCGGCGCCACGCGCGCTCCTGGTCGGGCCCCAGCTCGGGGTCGCCGGCCGGGAACGGGATGCCGCGCGTGGGCACGATCCGCGGCGCGCCGACGCGCTTGGCGATCGAGACGAGGTTGCACAGCAGCGCGGTGGGGATCCCGGCTCGCTCCAGCTCTTTCGTGAGCGTTGACCCGCAACGCGTGCCGGTGCCTCAGGTGGCGGTGAGGATGACCGCCTGGATGTTCGCCTGGCGCAGCTCGGCGGCCCACTCCATCCCGAAGCGGCGGGCGTCGGCGACCGTGGTGCCGTTGCCGGTCGTGCCGAGGTACTCGCCGTGCAGGCGTCCGATCGCGCCCTCGCGCTCCATCTCGCGGGCGACGTCGAGCGGGAGGATGCGGTTGGGATCGGCGTTGGCCCACTGGGTGGAGAAGCCGCCGTGCACCGACTCGAACTCGCCTTGTTCGGCCGTGTCGAGGCCGTCGAGCGAGTGGCGCACCCACTTCGTCGCGCGCGCGGACTCGAGGCGGTCGGGGTTGCCGGCGGGCACGAAGCCGCCCTCCGTGACCAGCGCGACCAGCGCCTCGGCGATGTCGTCGACGGGCGCGGCGGGGGTGACCTGGTCGAAGTCGGGGAGGGGGATCTCGGTGGCGTCTTTGTCGCCTTGCAGGCGCGTGAGGAGCAGCGCGACCGCGCGCTCGGCCGCGTTCTTGTCGGCCATGCGATTCGTGCGTGCGACCGGGCCGATGCGCCCGTCCTGCGTGGTGAGCTCCTCCCCCGCGGCGATCTTTCGCGCGGCCGCGGCGAAGCGCTCGAGCGAGTCCTTCATCTGGCGTGCGGTCTGGCCGCTTTCGACGACCGCCGTGCCGGCGGCCTCGCCCAGGCCGGGGTTCTCCGGGTGCATCGAGGCCAGGGCGGGCAGCCCCGCCTCGCTGGCCGCCGCCGCGATCCGCGCGCACGCCATGCCGTAGCGCCCGCTGGTGAAGGACGGACCGGCGATGATCATCTCGGCGCCGCGCTCCTTGGCCTGCGCGACGAGGTCGGCGGCGAAGGCTGAGTGCGAGGCGGCGTAGTCGTCGCCGCAGATCGCGGTGGCGACGATCTCGTGCTCGTCGCCCAGGAGGGCGGCCAGCTTGCGTCCGGGGCCGGTTGCGCCATCGCGCAGCTCGGGTCCCGTGCCCGCCGAGTCCTCGCCGCCCATGCCGGCGAAGAACTGGTTGACGTAGTGGACGATCTTCATGCAGCGATCCCCGCTTCCGCGCAGGTGAGCCGACCCCAGCCCAGCGTGCTCTGCGCACAGTAGATGACGGCCACGGGCAGCTCGACCTCGTCGGTGGAGGGCTGGTCGAGCAGGGCGATGCGGTCGCGGCCCAGCGCGCGCTCGACCGCGGGCAGCGTCATCCGCTCATCGTAGTTGCCGGTGCTGACGAGGGCCGTCGCCTTGGTCGGCGGGACCACCAGCGGCGGCCCGGTCCCGTCGCGCCCCGCCATCTCGCCCAGGATCCCGACCGCCGTGATCCCTTCCTCCTCCAGGCGATCGAGCTTGAGGCTGACGTCGGCGTCGGCGTTGCCGCCGCCCTCCTTCGTCGCGATCACCGCGTCGAGCTGCAGTTGCCTGCACAGCCGCGCGGCGTGCGCGGAGACGAGCTCCTTGTTGGCCATGTCGACGGGCTCCGGGCAGAGGATCAGCGCCGCCAGCTCCAGCTCGTCGGAGCGGGCGCGCAGCGCGGCGACCACCGGATGCGTCTGGTGCAGGATCGTCGGGTTCTTCAGCGCGGGGTGGCCGAACTGGCCGCTGACCACCGCCCCGTCGTCGAGCTCGCCGGGCGAGATGACGGTCGGCAGGCCGCCGGACAGGCTGCGCCCGTAGACGAAGACGTCCTTGAACTTCCCCTGCGTCTGGAGGTTGAGGATGACTCCGACGCGCGGCTTGCCGTTCGCGGTGGATCCGTCGGGCTCGGGCAGTTCTTCTGTTGCGTCGGGCTCGGCGTCCAGCGCCGCTTCGGCGAGGTGCGCCGCCACCTTGACGATCCCGCGCCGCAGCGCCGCGTCGACGTCCGCCCAGTCCGCGTCCTCGGCGGGCGTCCACTCGACGACGAGGTTGTGCGTCGCGGCGAGCGGCGACAGCGGCGCCGCCGGCCCGCACATGTCGATGACCGCCTCCTGCGCCCGCGGCAGGTAGCCGGCGGCGAGCACGGCGGCGCCGCGCAGCACGTGCGTCTCGCCGCGGCCGACGGGCAGCGCGGGACCCAGCAGCCCGGGGAACACGCCGCCCCCGCCGGGCCCCTTGGAGCAGGGCTGGACGGCGTCCAGCACGCCGACGATCCGGGTGGAGTCGCCGGGAGAGGCACAGGCGAACCGGACCTCGGCGAGCGCGGGGTCGCTGAGCAGGTCGCGCACGGTGTCCTCGCCGACGGTGAGCCGCCCGGCGTCATAGCTCGTGTGGTCGCCGAGGTCGAGCTCGCGCACCTCGTGGACCATTCGAGTCAGCCCTGTCCCGGCCTCCGCATTCACCTGCCCGGCTCCTTCCCGCTGTCGGCGACAAAGGGTATTGGCTCCTGGTGAGGCGCGGCAAGCGCGGCGGATGTTGTTTCGTCGTCCGTGCGCCGCAGTGCGCGGCGTATCGATGAGGATCTGGCGTGCGACGACGGCGAGAGAGCGCCGGAATCGTCGAACACCGGACCTGTGTGCCTCGACGTCTCGATCTCGAGAGCCTGTCTGACCGTCGAACGGGACCCTGTGCCGGGCTCAGCGGCACACGGTCCATCTCGATCCACGCTGCTGCTTGTAGCGCGAACTGCCTGGCGCGGGCTCAGAACATGGCCGCGGCTTTGCACAGAACCGTGCGTCAGCTGACGACGGAATGCGGAGCCCGGCAAGCGAGACGAAACCGATTGCCGCCGAGCGCTGTCGGAGCGCAGCTCCCCGATCCCCAGCGCGAGTGCACCCTCAATGGCGGTTTCCGCCAGCGACTCGGTGCTTGACCGCGACGACGATCGCGCCGACGACGAGACCCAGGATCGCGGACGCGGCGGTGTTGGTCAGCCAGGCGCCGACACCGCCCAGCGCGCCGAGCGCGTGATCGACGTCGTCCTCGAGGTGGTGGACGGCGTCGTAGAGAAACGAGAGGCCGAGCTCGTCGAGGCCGACCAGCAGGATGTGCCCGCCGACCCAGAGCATCGCGGCGATCCCTACCGTCGCGAGCACCGACAGGACGACCGGCATGGCGCGGACCAGCGCGCGTCCGGCCGATGCGGCGGCGCCGTCGCCTTCCTGCGCGAGCCGCAGGCCCACATCGTCCATCTTCACGATCAGGGCGACGGCGCCGTAGACGACGGCGGTGATCGCGAGCGCGACCACCACGAGGATCAGAGCGCGCGAGAGGAATGGCTCGTCTGTGACCTCGTTGAGCGAGATCACCATGATCTCCGCCGAGAGGATGAAGTCCGTGCGGATCGCCCCACCGACAAGCTCGTCCTCGTGCTCGGGCCCTTGCGCACTGACCGACGTCTGGGCGGCGTGGTGGTGGGGGCTGATCTTCTCCCAGATCTTCTCTGCGCCCTCGTAGCACAGGTACGTGCCGCCGACCATGAGGATCGGGGTGAGCAGCCAGGGCAGCAGCTCACTCAACAGCAGCGCGGCGGGCAGGATGAAGAGCAGCTTGTTGCGCAGCGAGCCCGCGGCGATCCGCTTGATCATCGGCAGCTCGCGCTCGGGTCGGAACCCCTGGACGTAGCGCGGCGTGACAGCCGCGTCGTCGACGATCACGCCCGCAGCCTTCACGCTCGCGCGACTCGCACCGGCGGCGACGTCGTCGACCGAGGCCGCAGCCACGCGGGCGAGCGCCGCGACGTCGTCGAGCAGCGCGGCCAGACCGGCGCTCATTGCCGGCCTCCCCCGCGCGGCATCGGGAACGTCATGACCGCCACGCCGGGCGTGATCGCTGTCTCACCGCGCCCAGGGTACGTCGCGGCAGCGCCGGCGGCGGCACGCCGGCGGCGGGCGCCGACCAGCGGTGCCCCGCCCGAATGGTGGGAGCAGAGCGGCGCGAGTCGGCGCTACCGCAGCGCGGTGACGCCCAAGACCATGCAGGCGACGCCGAGGCCGACGACCGCGGCTCCGTGGTGGCGCAGACCTGCCGCCAGAGCACGGTCCCCGCGAACGTCGAGCCGACGACCGACAGCGGGATGAGCAGGCAGAGCACGGCGAGCAGGTGGCGACGACGACCACCTGCGGGCGCATGGAGAGGTGGCTGTCGTGCACGGAGCTGCCACGATCGCGTCCGCGCCCGTAGTGCGCGTCGTCGCTGCCGACCGTCGCCTACGACGTCAGCACTCGTCGACCCACAGTCCAGCCGTCGGCGCACGCACGCTCGGTCCGGGATGCGGTCGAAGACTGAAGACACACTGGACGCCGGAGCGGATGCTGCATCGACCACTGCGCCCCCTGTTCGCCATACCGCAGCGACGGGGTTCGAAGATGCAAAGAACGTCCTAGTGGCCGTCCCGTTGTCCCCACCACGGTGTTGATCGCCTTTGCGGTGCTCGCGACGAGCATTCCGGCTCGGCCTCCGGGTCCAAGATCCTCAGCGTCACCCACCCGTCCGGCGACCGAGGGCCGATCGACGCGTCGATCACCGACGTCGAGTACGACGTCCGCTCGCGGACGGTGTCGGTCAGCGCCACCGTCGGCTGCAACGCGCCGTTCGCATCCGTCGTCTTTCGTCGACTACCAGGCGAGCCAGACACGAGGCCACACCACGAATGAGGGCCTCACCTTCACCGGCTCCATCCCCTGTCACGAACCGGTGCGCCTCGTGATCGAACCGCAATCCGGAGGACGTTTCCTTCCGGGGAGGGCGACGGTCGAAGTCTCGCATTCGGCTGTGGTCGCGGCTGCGCCCAGGCGACGGTTCGCGCCGAGGTCCTTCTGATCGCGGAACCGCCGGCGCGGTAGACCTACTCAAGCCGCGCTCCGTGGCGCGGGGCCGGCGGACGGATCCGGCTCAGGACGCGCTAGGGTGGCGCCGGTTCTCAGCGCCTGACGACGATCGCAAACCGTGAGCTTCGACGCCCATCCCATGCCCGGCCCGGCCGATCGGTCGTGAGCGCGCCGCACACAGTGCGAGCCGTCGCGCTGACCTCGCTCGCGCACGGCGCGGGCTGCGGATGCAAGCTGCCGGCGGCGGCGCTGCTGCCGATCGTGCGCGGGCTGCCGGCCGTCGCCGACGAACGGCTGCTCGTCGGCTCGAACACCGCCGACGACGCCGCCGTCTTCAAGCTGACCGACGCGATCGCGCTCGTGATGACGATCGACTTCTTCACGCCGATCGTCGACGACCCCTACGACTTCGGCCGGATCGCGGCCGCGAACGCGCTCTCGGACGTCTATGCGATGGGCGGGGTGCCGCTGGCGGCGATGAACGTCGTCGCGTTTCCGCTCGAGCAGCTCGGCGGCGACGTGCTGCGCGAGATCCTGCGCGGCGGCGCGGACGTCGCCGCGGCCGCGGGGATCGCGGTCGTCGGCGGGCACTCGATCGACGATCCGGAGCCGAAGTACGGCATGTCGGTCACCGGGACCGTGCATCCCGACGAGCTGATCTCCAACGCGGGGGCGCGCGCGGGTGACGCGCTCGTCCTCACGAAGCCGCTCGGCGTCGGTGCGATCACGACGGCGCGCAAGCGCGGCAACCGCGACGACGAGCTGCTCGAGCGCGCCGTGGCCACGATGACGGCGCTCAATCACGAGGCATCCGCCGCGGCGCGCGCGGCCGGCGCCCATGCGATGACCGACGTCACCGGCTTCGGGCTACTCGGCCATCTGCACTCGCTCGGCCGCGCGAGCGGCGTGGCGGCGGTGATCGACGCCAACGCGGTGCCCGCGATCGAGGGAGTGCTCGAGCTGCTCGAGGGCGACGATGCCGTCTCGGGGGGCAGCCGCCGCAACCGCGAGTACGCCGAGACCTTCACCACGTTCGCTCAAGCCGTGCCCGAATCGCGCCGGCGCCTGGTCTGCGACGCGACCACGTCGGGTGGGCTGCTCGTCGCCGTCACGCCCGAGGCAGCGCCCTCGCTGCCGGGCCCGGTCGTCGGCGAGATCGTCGCCGGTGAGCCCGGCGCCATCGCGGTGCGATGATCGCCCTGCACCGGCTACATCAGCCTGGAGCGGCCCGGGCCCGGTGGCCCATCCGGTCTTCAAAACCGGCGGGGCGCGGCACACCGCGCTGGAAGGTTCGACTCCTTCGCCGTTCCGTATGAGCGACCGCGACCGGCTGCGCGACCTGCCGTCCGTCGACCGCCTGGCGACCGCGGTCGCGCGCGCCGAGCTGCAGGCGCGGCGCGAGGAGATCCTCAACGGCGATGACAAGAACAACGACGACACCGTCGACCTCGTCGCGCGCGCGCGGGCGCGCCTGCGCCCACACCTGCGGCGCGTGCTCAACGCGACCGGCGTCGTCGTCCACACGAACCTCGGCCGCGCCCCGCTCGCGGCCGAGGCACAGGCCGCCGTGGCGGCGGCCGCGAACGGCTACAGCAACCTCGAGCTCGACCTGGCGAGCGGCGAGCGCGGCTCGCGCCACGCCCACGTCGAGGAGCTGCTCAAGGAGCTGACCGGCGCGCAGGCGGCGATGGTCGTCAACAACTGCGCGGCCGCCGTGCTGCTCGCTGCCGCCGCGCTCGCTCAAGGACGCGGCGTCGTCGTCTCGCGGGGGCAGCTGATCGAGATCGGCGGCGGGTTCCGGATCCCCGAGATCCTCGAGGTCGCGGGCACGCGGCTCGTCGAGGTCGGCACCACGAACCGCACCCGCCGCGCCGACTACGAACAGGCACTCGCTGCCGCAGGCGACAACGTGGGAGCGATCCTGCGCGCGCATCCCTCGAACTTCCGCGCCGTCGGCTTCGTCGAAGAGGTCGAGATCGAGGAGCTCTGCGACTTGGGCATCCCGGTGATCGACGACGTCGGCTCGGGCGTGCTGACAGACGACGTCGAGCTGCTCGCCGGTGAGCCGCCGGTGCGCCGGTCGGTCCGTGCCGGCGCGGCACTCACCGCGTTCTCCGGCGACAAGCTGCTCGGCGGCCCGCAGGCGGGAGTGCTGGTCGGAACGCGCGCGGCCGTCGAAACATGCCGCCGCCATCCGCTCGCGCGGGCGGTGCGGATCGACAAGCTGTCGCTCGCCGCGCTCGAGGCGACCCTCGCCCTGCATCGCGACCCGGCCGCCGCGCGCCGCATGCTGCCGGTGCTCGCGATGCTCGAAGCCGACGACGCGACGTTAGGCAGGCGCGCGCACGAGCTTGCGGCCGCGACCGGCGGCGCTGTGGTCGCGTCGACGGCGCGCGGCGGCGGCGGCGCGCTGCCGCTGCTCGAGCTGCCGGGACCCGCGGTCGCGATCGATCCAGGCCCCGCCGGCGCAACCGCCCTCGCCGCGGATTTGCGGGCCGGCGATCCGGCGGTCGTGGGCCGCATCCACGACGGCCGGCTGCTGCTCGACCCGCGCACGCTGACCGACGACGAGGCGCGCGAGGCCGCGCGCGCGGTGCGCGCCGTATTGCCGGGGTAAGCTTTCAGTTTGCCTTTACGATCCTGCTAAGGTCGTAAAGGATGAGCAAGGTGTCCGGCAAGAATCAGGTCACGATCCCGGTGAGCGTCTTGCGCGCCGCGGGACTCGCGGCCGGCGATGATGTCGTCATCCGCGCGGCGGGACCGGGCCGCATCGAGGTCGAGCGCGCCGACGACCTGATCGCGCGATTCGCCGGCAGCGTCCCGGCCGGCACGTACCCCCCCGGGCACCTCGACGAGCTGCGCGACGAGTGGCGCCGGTAGTCCTCGACGCCGACGTGCTGATCGCGTTCCTCGACGCGTCGGATGCGCAACACGAGACCGCCGTCGACGCGCTGCGTCCCCGGCTGGGAACGGGCGAGCAGCTGCTGATCGCTGCCAGCGTGTACGCCGAGATCCTCGTACGCCCGATCCAACGCGGCAGCGACCACGCCGTGGATGCGTTCATCGACGCCATCAGCGCGACGATCGTGCCGATCGATCGCGCCATCGCCCGGCGTGCCGCGCAGCTGCGAGGCGCACACCGCGGACTGCGCCTGCCCGATGCGATCTCACTGGCAACTGCGCTGGCCCTCGGCGCCCAGCACGTCACGCTTGATCGCCGCCTCGGCAGGATCGCCGAGGTCGAACGGACAACAAGCCCATCGCGATGACGGCGCTGACGCTCGGGACCGCCGGCCACATCGACCACGGCAAGACCGCGCTCGTGCGCGCGCTGACCGGTGTCGACACCGACCGCCTGCCCCAGGAGCAGGCGCGCGGGATGTCGATCGAGCTCGGGTTCGCTCCGCTGCTGCTGCCCGGCGGGCGGCGGGTCTCCGTCGTCGACGTGCCGGGCCACGAGCGCTTCGTGCGGATGATGGTCGCCGGCGCGACCGGGATCGACTTCCATCTCATGGTGATCGCCGCCGACGACGGCGTGATGCCGCAGACGCTCGAGCACGCGGAGGTGCTCGCGGCGCTGGGCATCGAGCAGGGCGTCGTCGCGATCACGAAGTCCGATCGTGCGGACCCGGAGCGGGCCGCGGCGGAAGCCGCCGAGCTGTTCCCCGGCGCCGAGATCGTGGTGTGCTCGGCGCGCACGGGCGACGGCGTGGCGGCCGTCGCGGCGGCGCTCGAGCGCGTCGCCGAGCGTGTGACGCCGCGCGGCCAAGGCCGCCAGGACGCCGCGGCCGTGCTGCACATCGACCGCGCGTTCACGATCCACGGCGCCGGCACGGTGGTCACGGGGACGCTGTGGTCGGGCACCCTGGCCGCGGGCGACACGCTGGCGTTGCTGCCCGCGCAGCGGCTCGTGCGGGTGCGGTCGCTGCAGGTGCACGACCAGCCCGCCGAGCGGGCGCACGCGGGGCAGCGCGTGGCAGTCAATCTCGCCGGGATCGCCCGGCGCGACGTCGCCCGCGGCGATGCGCTCGCCGATCCGGCGGCGGCGCTGGCGCCGGCGCAGGTCATCGACGCGGCACTCGACCTCCGCGAGGATCTGCGCGCCCGCCGCGTCATGGTCCATCACGGCACGCGCGCGGCGCCGGCGCGGCTGGTGGCGCTCGGCGACGGGCTGTGGCAGCTGCGACTCGAGGCGCCGCTGATCGCCGGCGCGGGCGACCGGCTCGTCGTGCGCTCAGTCGCGCCGCCCGACACGCTCGGCGGCGGCACGGTGCTCGATCCGCGGGCCCGCCGGCATGGGCGCCGCCCCGACGTGCTGGCGCGCCTCGAGCGGCTGCGGCGCGGGGAGCCCGAGCCTTCGCCCGCAGCGTCTGCACCGTCCGATCCGGCGCCCGCGGTGGCCCCGCCGGTGCCGGCGCTCGAACCCGAAGCGAGCGAGCTCGCAGCGCGCCTGCTCGCGGCCGGCCACGAACCGCCCTCGCGCTCAGACCTGGACGCCGCCGCCGTGAAGCATCTGCCCGCGCTGATCCAGGCGGGCATCGCCGTCCGGATCGGCCGTGACCTCTACGCACACAGCGAAGTCATCGCGGCCGTCACCGATCGAGTCGGCGCGATCATCGAGAACGAGGGCGCAGTCACGCTCGCGCGACTGCGCGACGAGCTCGGGACGTCGCGCAAGTACGCAGAGGCGCTGCTCGAGCATCTCGACGCGGCGCGCTACACCAAGCGCCTGTCCGATGATCGGCGTGTGCTGCGCCGCCGGCACTAGGCCGGCGCGACGGGCAGTCCCGCGGCGCGCCACGCCTGGAAACCTCCGACGAGATCTGTCGCGCGAGCAAATCCGAGTTGCTGCAGCGTCGATGCGGCCAGGCTCGACTGGTATCCCTCGTCGCACATCACGATCACGCGACGGTCGAGATCGCCGACGCGGTCGTCGCGCGCCTCGCAGCTGGGGTCGCAGCGCCCCCCGAGCGCGTTGCGCGGAAACCAGATCGCGCTTGGCACGATCCCGTCGGCGGCGCGCTGGGATTCCGATCGGATGTCGACCAGAAGGGCGCCGCCGTCGATCGCGCCCTGTGCCTCGTCCGGTTCGACGCGCACGAGCCCAGCGCGCGCCTGCGCGAGCAGTTCATCGATCGTCTTGCGCGGCATCATCGTGATCCGGATCCTGCGTCGTCGTAGCTGGGACGGCCCCCGATCCGCGCGCGGACGCGCAACCGGTGCCTGAACGGAACGCTACACGGAGGTGCGAGCGGGTCTCCCCACGCCCGCCGGCGGCGGTGGTGCTGCTAGTGGGCGCGTCCGGAAGTTGTGCGAGGTTTTGCGGGATGCCCGGCCGTGATCTGACGGTCGACGGTGTCCCGCCTTCGTGCTGGTGGCACGGGGGCGGGCGCCGGCGGACGTCAGGCGCGGATCGGGCGCCCGGAAAACCCGCAGAACTTGCGGACGCGTCCACTAGCCGTCGAGCCGGACCGCGACGCACGCGCAGATCAGCACGAAGCCCGCCAGCAGCAGCCACGACCGCACGCCCTGAAAGCGCTCCCATCGCGCCCTCGTCTGCTTCCAGTCCGCGGGCGGATCGTCGGGATCCCATTTCCCGGTCGCGAGGTTGATCGGGACGTTGACGACGACCGTCGAGATCACGGCAGCCGCCAGCGCGATCGCCGCCGCCGCGGCCAGCCCGCGGACCCAACCGCCTTCGTCCCAGACGCTGATCGCGAAGGTGACCGCGACGATCAGCGTCAACGGCATGAGGATCGGCATGACCCGGCCGAACGACGTCAGCAGCCCTTGCTCCACCGCGATGAATTCTCGCTGCGGCAGGCGCCGGGTGATCGGATGCACGAACGCA